>SMWK01000142.1 GCA_004356895.1 Gammaproteobacteria bacterium | reverse complement strand
GTCGAGTTCAGCTTCGATTCGCAAGCCGGCAAGATCACCTACAAAGGAACCGTTTCAGGCAACAAGATGGAAGGCACCTGCAGCTATGGACAACTTGGCGATGGTACTTTCGAGGGTACGAAGTCCGAATAGAGTTCCCACCTCAGAACACCAGAAGGGGAATGAACCGGTAGTTCCAGTCCGCATAGAAGACAAGGCTGCTGAACAGTATCAACAACAGTGTGTGCACCGTTTAAGTGCACGAGGGGGAGGGAAGTAAATGGCAAAAATGACAATCGAGCGGAATTTTTTCGAAACCAGAAGCGAAGTGATGCAGGACATTGGGAAAAGCGGATTCTGGCCGACGACCTTCGTGTCAGATCATTCGCCGGAACTACCCGTGCACTACCATAACCAGGACATCATCGGCTACGTGATGGAAGGGCATACCTATCTGCTCGATGAGGAAGGTAATAAACAGCTCATCGGTCCGGGCGACAAACTCAACATTCCCAAAGGAGCCTGGCACGCGGAAGGAGAAGTTACCGAGAAAGTTGTTTATATCGTCACGCTGCCGGAACCAATGTCGTTCATGGAAGCACTCGCTCCACTGGAACCGAGAGGCCCCTTGCCTGACATGAGCAGCTAGTTCCTGTCCGGAACGACTAGCCTGATATGAACGTCTAGTCGCGGGCTGCGAATGAGCCCTTAACCGGTTTTGCAGAACTGGGCGATGCTCGCTGCCGTATCTCTACTGATGTCCGGACAGGCGATGGGAAAGATCTCCGTACCGTGGATTGTGCCCATGACCTGTCTGCATCGAGTTTCCACACCCGCTCGCATCAACAGTCGATAAAAGTTGATGCCTTCGTCTCGCAAAGGATCACATTCGTTGACGCTGATAATGGTAGGCACCAATCCGCGGACATCGTCCTCCGTCGCAAAGCCGGGCCACGCCAGGGGATTGCGATTTTCTAATTCCTCGATCCCATAACCCATCGCACCCTGGTTGTTGTGCAGGTCGAGGAGAATGCCGTTGTTTTCCGTGGAAGATGGATTTTCATCTAGCGGCCAGATGCCTGCGATGTAGGGACAAAGCGAGTACAGGCCTCGTATTAGATCGAGCGTTCCCTCTTGCTTGAGTCGCAGGCCCGTTGCCAACGTTAGGTTGCCGCCACCGCTTTCTCCGGCAACGATGATGCGCCCGGTGTCGATGCCCAGATCTTGCGCGTGGGCGACGACCCATTTCAGACCGGAGACGCAATCGTTCAACCCCGCCGGATAGGGTGCAACCTCCGCGACGGATGACGGTGAGACGGCGTTGCGAAAATCTACCATGGCAACGGCAACACCCTGCGCAGCGATCATCCTTCCCCAGGCTTTGTAGTTGCCGAGATAACACGACAGCGATGCCATACCGCCACCGTGAATGTAATACACGCAAGGTAACAGCGTCGTAGATTCAGGACGGATGTACTGGATATTTGCAATGTTGCCGTCTGGCTCTGAGGAAAACTCGTGATCGGTAATCGTCAGCCCGGTGGATGGAGCAATCTCCTCCGTGTCACACATATCGAGAAATGCGGTTAGCCCGGCTTGAACCGCGATAGCCTCCTCGCTGTTGGCGGCTTCCAATACCGCCTCACGGCTCTCCACATCGCCCCCACCGCCTAGATCCATGGCGCCGAAAACGGCTTTAATGCGGGGATCGATTCTCGGGTCTTCGGTAATCTTAGTCATGGTTTTTCCAGTTGTGGTTCGTTGTTCAAAAGTAGCCCATCCGTGCGATCTACGTGCAATTGGATGCGGTTCCGCGATAGCCAGCGCCCGCTACCACGTATCCACGTTTGGCCGCTTCTTGTGTTTTCTCGGCGCGACTGGCGGGACCGAGCGAAGCGCCGCGCTTATCCACGTACGGGAATCTGCGGGATCGATCACATCGTCCAACTCGAAGTGCGAAGCCATGTTCACCGCTTTGCCGCGTCTGTACATGTCCGCCACCATCTTCTCGTAAGTGTCCTTACGCTCCTGCGGGTCTTCGATTTTCTGTAACTCTTTACGGTAACCGAGCTTTACGGCGCCTTCGAGACCCATGCCGCCAAATTCGCCCGTAGGCCAGGTGACTGTAAACAACGGTGCGTTGAAGCTGCCACCCGCCATGGCTTGTGCGCCGAGACCGTAGGCTTTGCGAGTGACGATTGTCATCAGTGGCACGTCTACGTTAGCGCCGACCACGAACATACGCCCAGCATGGCGCACGACGGCAGTTTTCTCGATCTCCGGTCCGACCATGATGCCCGGGCAGTCGCACAAACTTAAGATCGGGATGTCGAAGGCATCACACAGTTGCATGAACCGCGCGCCTTTGTCCGCGCCATCTGAATCGATAGCGCCGGACAGATGTCCTGGATTGTTAGCGATCACCCCGATGGGTCGGCCCTCAACGCGGATAAACGAGGTAATGATTCCAGGACCCCACCCTGCACGGATTTCAAGAACAGAATCGATATCCGCAATACCTTCGATGACTTCACGCATGTCGTAGTAGCGCAAACGGTTCTCGGGGATGATGAAACGGAGCTTACGTTGATCCGGTGCCTCCCACTGCTCTACTGCACCCTGAAAGTACGACAGGTATTTTTTGGTGGTGGCAACCGCTGCTTCTTCATCCTTTACAAAAATGTCGACCACGCCGTTTGCTACCTGCACGTCCATGGGACCCACTTCTTCCGGCTTGAATATGCCGAGACCGCCCCCTTCGATCATTGCGGGCCCGCCGATGCCGATGTTGGAACCCTCGGTGGCGATAATTACGTCACAACACGCCAGGAGGACGGCGTTACCTGCAAAACAGCGCCCGGTAGTAATACCGACAATGGGCACAAGGCCACTCAAGCGCGCGAAATAGGTAAAAGCCCAGCAATCGAGACCAGCGACACCAGAACCATCGGTGTCGCCGGGACGTCCGCCACCGCCTTCGGCAAATAACACGGTGGGCAGGCGATGCTGTTTTGCGATCTCGAACATGCGGTCTTTCTTGGCATGGTTTTTCATTCCCTGAGTGCCTGCGAGCACCATGTAGTCGTATGACATCAGCATGGTCCGGGCGCGCTCTGCGCCGAACAGATGGCCGTTCACCTGACCGAGGCCGCATACCATGCCGTCCCCCGTCGTGTTTTTAATCAGGTCGTCCATGCTGCGCCGGCGGCGTTGTCCGGCGACAACCACCGCACCGTATTCGATAAAAGTGCCATCGTCACAGAGATCCGCGATATTTTCCCGTGCGGTGCGATGACCGGTTTTACGTCGTTTGGCTACGGCCTCCGGGCGGTTTTCGTCTAATCCGGCCGCCTTGCGATCCAGTACTTCCTGCAGATCAGGCCGCACACGATCGAGGTCGAGTTCCGCGTCATCGCTCTTGTTTGCGATAGCAACTTCGGCTTCTTCAAGATAGATCAACGTGTGCCCTTCGAAGACGGTGTCGCCTTCGCTTGCACCCAGGCGTGTGACGATCCCGCTAACATCAGCGCCGACCACATGTTCCATTTTCATAGCTTCCATCACGAGCACCGGCATACCGATGTATACCTCGTCGCCCGGTGCAACACTGAAATTGACGATGGTGCCTTGCATGGGTGCCTTAACGGCTGCTGTTCCTTCTGGCAGTTCCTCGTCGACCAGTGCAAGCGCCGGCGGCGCGCTTGATACGCTCGCGGCACCCGACTTCCCGTGATCCAGCACAGCCAGTGGATCCACGGCGTCAACTTTGCTACCGGCGAGTGCCGGGGCGGCCTGGGCTTGTTGGTGTTTGCCTACGTATAGCTCGCGATGTTTCCCGTTTGAAACAAGCTGTTCAACGTGCTCATCGATAAAACCTGTGTGGACGTTGTTAGCTGCGAACTCGCGATGAGAGAAAAGGTTTCGCAACATCTCGAGGTTGGTGACCACGCCTTCAATGCGCGTCTCGCAGAGCGCACGGTAGGCTTTTCGTACGGCATGTTCATAACTGTTGGACGAGGAGTGAACGATCAATTTCGCCAAAAGCGAATCGAATGCCGGACTGGTCGTGTAACCTGCGTAGCCGTAGGTGTCTGTTCGCAGCCCTGGCCCTGTTGGCATCTCGAATACGCTCAACGTGCCGCCGTTGGGTTTGATGCTGCCGTCGGCTTGCATGGTCTCCATATTGATACGCGCCTGGATGGCGTATCCGCGTGGGTTCGGAACGTTGGCCTGTTCGAGCCCCAATTCTGCGAGGGTTTTGCCAGAAGCTACTTCGAGTTGTGCTTGCACCAGATCAACCCCGGTCACTGCTTCCGTAACAGTGTGCTCCACCTGTAAACGCGCATTCGCTTCTATGAAAGTAAAGTTTTTTCCAGTCGAATCGACCAGGAACTCCATGGTGCCCAGGCCCCGATAGTTGACCGCTTCGCTCAAGCGGACCGCCGCCGCAGTCAGCGACTGTCGAAGATCGTCTGCAAGGCTTGGGCTCGGAGCGATTTCGACGATTTTTTGATGGCGCCGTTGAATGCTGCACTCACGTTCCCAGAAGTGGCTCACCGCACCGGTTCCATCACCGAGAATCTGCACTTCGATATGTCGGGCATGCGCCAGATAGGCCTCGACGTAAACCTCAGGGTTTCCGAATGCAAGTTCGGCTTCGGATGTACAACGCTCATATGCGCTTTTGATCCCGGCTGCACTGCCAACTACGCGCATACCACGACCACCGCCACCGAAAACCGCTTTGATGACCATGTCTGTGCCATCCGGCAGGGAATCGTGGAATGCCTTAGCTTCGTCCAGCGATACGGCGCTTGCGCTGCCGGTTAACAAGGCGACGTTACATTCTTCAGCCAGCTTGCGTGCGTTGACCTTGTCACCAAAGAGTGCGAGGGTTTCTGGTGTGGGCCCAACAAAGGTGATAGAAGCGCCTTCGAGTAACGATGCGAACTCGGCGTTTTCGCTCAAGAATCCGTAGCCGGGATGCAGTGCGTCACAATTGTTTGTTTTAGCGACTTCCACCAACTGGGCCATGTCGAGGTAAGCGTTGGCACCGCGGCCTTCTAGCAGCACGGCTTCGTCTGTCTTCGACACGTGCAGCGATCGTTCGTCTTCTATTGAGTAGACGGCGACCGTGGTGATTCCAAGTTCCGCTGCCGCACGGGCAATGCGGATGGCGATTTCGCCTCGATTGGCAATGAGTAATCTGTTCACGCGCCGTGCACGACCACCGGCAACTCGCGGATGCCTCGAATGAAACTCGATTTCAGATACTGAGGCTCACCGACGACTTCGACTCGAGAGAAGCGCTTCAAGATCTCTTCCCAGACAATGGTGAGCTGCATCTCCGCCAATCGGTTGCCAACGCAGCGATGTACACCGAAGCCGAAAGCCAGATGCTGACGGACGTTTTTCCGATCGATAAGAAATTGATTGGCGTTTTCGATCGCGTCTTCATCGCGATTACCCGAGAGATACCACATCACCACCTTGTCGCCTTTTTTGATGTTTTTGCCGCCAAGCTCAATATCCTCCATCGCGGTTCTCGTCATATGCGCGACGGGAGACTGCCAGCGGATGATCTCTGGAACCATATTCGGGATGATCTCGGGGTTTGCGGTCAACTTTTCGTATTCCCCGGGGTTCTCGTTGAGGGCGAGCACACCGCCAGAGATTGAGTTGCGTGTGGTGTCGTTGCCGCCCACGATCAGCAACAGGATGTTGCCGAGATATTCGTTTGGCGGCATGTTTTTAGTTGCCTCGCCATGCACCAGCATGGATATCAGGTCGTTACCCGGTTCGGTTTCGGCCTGCCGTTCTTTCCAGACCGCGTCGAAATATTCCCAACACTTCCATAACTCCTGAAAACCTTCCTGGGGCGTATCAAAATACTCCGGATCGCCGATTCGTTCGACGGTGTCCGACCAGTGAATGAGGTTGTGCCGGTCTTCCTGAGGAATGCCGAAAAGCGTCGCCAGCATCTGGCCAGTGAGTTCCACGGATACGCTACGCACCCAGTTGAATTCTTCACCCAAGGGCAGTTCATCGAGAATGGTTCCGGCGCGGCTGCGAATCAGATCGGCCAGTTCGGCGATGTAACGGGGGGTGAATTTGGGTGCGACGACCTTACGCTGCTCATCGTGTTTGGGTGGGTCTTCCATGATGAACATCGGCAGATGGAACATTGGATCCGGCTCGGGATCCGGTGCCTGGCCGAGGCGAATGCCACCGTTTTTAATGTCGGAAGAGAAAATCTTCTCGTGGGTGTCGATGTATTTGATGTCTTCGAACTTTGTCACCGACCAGTAGGGTCCGAACTGGCTGTCTGCGCAAAGATGCACGGGTGATTCTGCGCGCAACCGCTCGAAGTAGGGCATCATCGTGTTGGCTTCGAACAGCAATGGATGTGCGGGATTGAGTTCCTCTAGCGCAATCCCATAGGGATCCTGATCGACGTCGATCGCCCACTCTGCCGTCATCTCCTTGTTGGTTTTCTGGAACATTTCGGCTTGGGTCAACGGTTTATTTTCTGCGTCGCTCACGGCTTTGTCCTCTAATCCAAGCCGGTATCATGCCTTGAATTGACGTTGTTCGGAAGAATCGCGCGGTACGGCGTTGTTCTATTGTTCTAGCGGTCGAATTTGTCCATTTGAGGATTTCCGGTAAGATATGCGCTCAATTTTTTGGGGAGCTTAAGTTCAAGCGATGGAGAAAAAGTCTTTTGGAGTAAAGCAGGCAAAACACCTGCTATTAAGCGCCGTATTTACTGCGTTTGGCGCTAATTTTGCCGATTTTGCCTATGGGGAAGATAGTTACGAAGAGATCATTGTTTTTGGTACGCAACTCGAGGAAACCATTCCGCTCGACCTGAGCGAATACGGTAATCGGGTGAAGATCATTACGGCAGACGAGATCGAGCTTGCCGGTTTCAACGATGTGAGCCAGACCTTGCAGATGAAAGTGCCTGGCTTGTACCTGGCGCCAAAAAATGGCGCCTTCGACTACGTTAACTGTTCTTTTCAGGGCTCTCGCTGCCAGGACGTGCTCTGGCTGATTGACGGTGTGCGTATCAACAATCGCCTATATAACACGACTGCTCCGTTCGATACGGTTCCGGCGCACATGATAGAACGCATCGAGGTGCTTTATGGGGGCCAAGGCATTTTCTACGGCACGCAGTCTGTTGCCGGGGTCGTAAACATTATTACGAAGTCGTTTAGCGACGAACCCACAGGCACCTTCGCCGTAGGTGCGGACCAAAATGACGCAGTACACATTAATGGGGATTACCGTACAGCGTTCGGTGACCATCGCATTGTGGTTTATGCCTCTAAAGACGAGGCTGACGGCTTCAAACCATACTCGAGCGGGGACTATCAACCGAGTGGCACCGACCATGATCGGGGTTACGATGTGTTGACTATGGGCATCAAGTACGCTTACAGCTTCTCACCGGACTCTAACGTAACGTTGCACTACCACCGAACGGACAACGAGGTGGAATTTGCTGCGCCCGCTAACCGCGCGCGTTCGTATAACGAGCGCGAGGAAGATCTTTTTACTGCTAAGTGGGACTACCGCGTTAATGAGAATGTCGATCTTTTTGTTAAAGGGTACTACCACGAGTGGGACAGCCACTGGACCCGCATCGACAACGAGTTGGATGGAATGGGTCAGCTAACCGGTAATTTCGTGGTGAGAAGTGATAAGGAGTTCTGGGGCTACGAAGACTATGGCGTCACGGCGATGACGAGCATTACCACCGATCACGGACTGGACTATGAAATGGGCTACGATCATCAGCGATTCTCTGGCAAGGATGATGTGCTTTTGATCGCGCAAAAAACCGAACACGTCAATGCGGTGTTTGCGCAAGCGCGTACCAATGCCAGCCTGTTGGAAAATACCCGTATCGCATTTGGCGTGCGGCACAATCGACCGAGCGGCGAGGGTGATATCACGGTGTGGAACCTGTCCGGACAGCACCACTTTAACGAGCAGTTCTACGCACGTGCTACCGTCGGTACCTCCTTTCGTTTTCCAGACGCCTGGCAGCTTTATGGAAACGATCCCTGCTGCACACTTGGCAACCCAGATCTGGAAGGCGAACAAAGCACAAACTTCAATGTAGCCATTGGCGGCCGGGTCGGTGGAGACATGCCGATTACCTGGGAGCTGATCGGGTTCAAACGAGAAGTGGAGGATCTTATCGGTAGCGCAAACGGCATGCGGATCAACTCCGATGAGAAGGTTGAGTTCGACGGCTGGGAAGTGACGCTTGGCTGGGACATTACACCCGCGCTCAACGCGACTCTCGACTATACGAGCACCAATGCCGAAGCATCCGGTTCCAGCGAGCAGATTACGGATATTCCGGAAAGTCTCTTCAAGGCGACGCTGTCCTATCTACCGGAAGCACAGCCGTTCGCGCTGGATATGTCGATCATCAACGTGGGTGATCTCTACGACTCAGTGTCTGGTGGCATTGGCCGGATGGAGCATGGCAACTACACGGTTGTAGATCTGGCTGGAGCGTTTTATCTCGGCGCCAACCGCGAACACCGGGTGAGCGTGCGCCTGGAGAACGCGTTAGATGAGGACTACGCCTCTTCGCTCGGTCGTGCGTTTCGTGATATCGACGGCTCGTCATACGCGTATGAAAACCTGGGTACGCCGCGTACGGTGAAGGTCTCCTATAGATATCAGTTCTAAAGGCTGCTGTTAAGTTCGTTCAGATGCATTTGCTGATCCTGTTGCACCGCTACATCGGGATCGGCATCGGCCTCCTGATTGTGCTCTGGTGCTTGTCGGGTTTTGTGATGATGTACGTCCAATACCCGAGCGAGTCTCGCACGGAGCAACTGGCTAAACTCGATCGCCTCGACCTGGATGACTGCTGTCTTGTGCCCGATTACTGGGCGCAAGATTTGGTCCTGGATGCCGCGGAAGTCGAGTCTCTCCTCGGTAAACCGACGTTACGACTGACGCGCGCGGGTGGTGGCATCCTGCTCGCTGATTTACGCTCCGGTCGCTCAGTCGATCGCATAACCGAGGACATGGTGCAAGCGGTGGCTGAGCGCTATGCGAAACGTGCCGAGGAAACGTTCAGTTCTCTAGGACAATTGGAACGCGATCAGTGGACGGTGCAAGGTGGTTACAACGCGCACCGCCCGCTGTACTTGTTTGCTCTTAACGATGCGTCCGCAACCCAGTGGTATATATCCAGCACAACCGGTCAGGTCGTACTCGAGACCGAGGGCAGCGAGCGCTTTTGGAACTGGCTTGGCTCGGTAGTGCACTGGCTGTACCCCACCGAGCTTCGTCGTCACGTCGGAGTCTGGTCTCAGGTGGTGATCTGGACGTCCCTGGTAGGCGTGTTTCTCACTCTTACGGGCATCTATATTGGGATAGCGCGTTATCGCTGGGGTGGTGATCAACGGGGATCGCCATATCGCGGTTGGTTGATCTGGCATCACTACCTGGGGTTGGTGTTCGGAATTCTGACCCTCACCTGGGTGGTCAGCGGGCTGTTGTCGATGAATCCCTTCGGTGCGTTGCAGGGCCGCAGCTTCGAAGACGAGCGGAACAACGTCGTGGGCACCCGACTAACTTACGAGAAGGTGGTATCCGAGTTAAGGAGACTTAACTCAGATGTGCTGCCCGAAAATACGGTTCGCTTGAGCGCCAGTGCGTTTGCCGGAGAGTTCGCCTGGATTGCCTGGACGGCTGAAGGTCGATCCTTGCGAATAGGTGCGGGTGGTTCCCTTAACCTGGCAAAGCTGAGAGACCACGCGCCCGCCATACGGCCAGGAGCCGCGATTGATTCCATGGGATCGATGGAGGTGGGTGACTCGTATTATTACAACCACCACGATACTCGACCGTTTCCGGTTTTCCGGATCATTTACAGCGACGGTGATCGGCTTTATCTCGATGAGTCGAGTGGCCAGTTACTTCAAGCCGTTGACAGCAACCGCCGCTGGAACCGGTGGTTGTTCAACGGACTGCATAGCGGGGATTTTGCCGCCTGGGCAAGGCAACGTCCGTTGTGGGATATCTTTATGTTGCTGCTGCTTGTTGGGGTGACGTTTGGGTCGATCACCGGCGTTTATCTTGGTTACAAACGCCTCACCCGGTAGAAAGTACTGTCAGCTTTATCGCGCTACCACATGCTGCCGAGTGCAACCCTGATCGCCTCTCCACTTACGCCGCTGGATTCCTCGGATGCAAGGAACGCGATCATCTCGGCCACTTCCTCAGGCGTGACAACGCGACCTGGTGGATACGATGCCGCGCGTTCCTCCCACACCTGAACGGCCGTGATACCTCGATCCTTCGCCTCCTGTCGTGCTGAACGTTCGGCCATCTCTGTGCGAACCCAGCCAGGCAAAACAGCGTTAGCGGTAATGCCGTACGATCCGCCGTCCTGCGCGACCGAGCGCATCAATCCCAGCAGCCCGTGTTTGGAGCTGTTGTATGCACTTGCGGCGTGTTCGGCAACCAAGCCAGCAGTGGAACTGGTATAAACAATGCGCCCGAATTGGCGTTCCATCATTCCCTGTAATACGAGCCTCGAGAGATGGAAGGGACCATCGAGGTTAACCCGCATCGTCTCACTCCAAACGTCTGGTTGCTGTTCCCAGACGACGGATTCGTGTGCTGAACCGATGCCGTGATTGCATACGAGGATCTCAACTGGACCCAGTCTTTGCTCCGCCTGTGCAACCGCATGCGCACATCCCTCTGGAGTTCCGAGATCTGCGAGGGAATACTCGAGCCCGACGTCTGCCAGCTCAGGCTCGCTGCGAGCGACGCACATGACTTTGGCGCCACGTGAAGCCAGGAGCGTGGCTGTCGCACGTCCTATTCCGCGGCTCGCGCCCGTGATCAGAGCTACGCGCCCTTCGACTCCAGCCATGCTGCACATATTCCTTGCAGAATTTCGCAGCCAGTATATAGAATTGCAAACGCTTCCTGAGCAGAAGCATCATGACGCGCGCACGGATCTAGTAGTCATTTCTCTCTTTTTTTGGAAATGGGCGAGTAACGCTCAATGCCAAAGTTGAGCGCTTTTTTGATTTTTTTCATCGCACGCGTACTTTCTGCGAACGTCTCGGCGACACGGTCTTCCACAAATTGCCGAATGCGGATTGGCAACACATCATATTTGTCGGATTGGTGTTTCGCCATCTCCATCTTACGTTGCCCAGGGATGTGCCCATTTCCTCAGCCGAACGACTGCTGATTCGACTCCCCATCTGCCCGATTTTATCTACACTTAAAGGGCTTGGATCGAGATCCACATGAGTGAAATAACGGTTACAAAATACGCAAACTACGTGGAATGCTGCCCGTGTGGGGTTTTCGATGACAACAGTTTGTTCCAGAAATACCGAGAACTGTGGAGTTCAGATGACTACAAGCCGAACAAACCTGAAATTCACGATTTACGCTCTGCCCAGCTAGCGCAGGTTACGGTATCCGGTATTCTCAGAATCACTGGTTTAAGTCGGCAATTCCATCCGAAAGCTTCCAAGCACCCGATCGCCTTGCTGGCTGACGACGAACGCGACAATTTCTATTCGCGCATGGCGTGCCGACTGAGCGCGGAACGCAATCCCAACGTCAGAGTTTTTCGAGATCACGACGAGGCGGTTAAGTGGGTTGCGGCCGAAGGTGAACACACTCCCTGACGGTCAACCCAACCGGAAGTGACGTAATACTCGTTCAGGTTCTGGCGTATAGCCGCACCGGGCTGTGATGCTGGGTGCGGCTGAGGGGATCTTGGAGACTTTAACCTAACCTGAGGCACACTTCTGCGAGCGGCATGTGCACGGTCGATGTCCGTCTGTTCTTGTGGCAGTTCAGTTCCACCATGCCGGAAGTCGTATCGACCCCCACAATGCAGTGGAGGACATCGTCTGTGGTGAATACCCGTCCGATGATGCCTCGTGCCATCGAATCCACACTAGCGGCGGTGTTCTGTTCTGAACTCATCTATTCGCTCTCCTTAAATAACGAGATCGATATTGCCGTACGCCCGCGTAGAGAATTGAGAACCAGGTAATCAATCTACATTCTTCTCACAAGTGCAGACTGCTGATATGAGAAGTCGGTCATTGCTCCGATTCAGGAGGAGGTTCTTCGACAGCAAGAACCAACAGGCGGCGAATCTGTGCAACGATTCGCCGCTCATATGCTTCATTAAATCCCACGACTCTGGGCGTGTGAATATGGCCGATAGGAAAGTTAGCCTGCAAACGGTGATGCAGCGCAATGCTCCGATAGGAGATTTCGTTGGAAAGATAACCGCCACCTGAACCGCTGACGGCTGTTTGGTCCGCGAGTTCGTTTATGTCAATCG
>SMWK01000141.1 GCA_004356895.1 Gammaproteobacteria bacterium | reverse complement strand
CCACGATTCTATCTACCCGTTGACCCCGAGTTTCCTTATCAATCTTATGGGCAGATCGTAGTCAATACACCTTCTTTTGCTGAGGTTGATCCGCTTGTGGAGATGATGGAACCCTGGCTACTTGAGCACGTCACCCAAGCAATGACACGAGTGCGAAAGTATACGGTTGGTCCTGGTGATACCTGGCCGTTTGAGATGCGCATCATCGGCGGAGCAGATGCTGACCCGGCTACGTTGCGGCGCTTAGGCGAGGAGGCCATGGAGATTCTGCGCAATAGCGGCATGGCAAAACATGTTCGACTCGATATGCGCCAGCCGGTACAAAAAATCGTCATCGACTATTCCCAGGAACGGGCTCGCTGGGCGGCAGTTTCCCGCCTTGATATAGCAAGAGCCACATCTCGCGCTTACGACGGGACACCCATCGGCATATATCGAGAGGGTGAAGAAACCTACCCGATAATTGCGCGTGCAGTTGGTCGCGAAAGGTTAAGAGCGGCCGGGTCTCTCCAAACAATTCAGGTCCAGCCGACGCTTTCGGTCAGTTCACTGCCATTGGCTGAAGTAGCTGACAGTATCAAACTGGAGTGGGAAGACCCGATCATATCGCGCTGGAATCGAAGCCGGCAGGTTGCAGTGCATGCCGGTCCCGACGGTGTCACCTATCAGGCTCTGCGGGCCGGCGTCATTGATGAAATAAACCAGATGAAATTACCACCGGGTTACAGAATATTCTGGGATGGAGAATGGGACAGCACCCAGACAGCCATCCTCTCTCTGATACCCGGAATGACGCCAACATTGATCATCATACTCATCATTGTGGTTGGTCTGTTCAATGCCATTCGACCACCGCTCATCATGTTCATTGCGCTGCCGTTCGCACTGATCGGCGTCTCAACTCTACTGGGGTTAACTCAAACGGCATTCGGCTTCATGGCGCTGTTGGGTGCCATGAGTCTGGTCGGCATGATGATCAAAAACTCAATCGTCTTACTGGATGAGATAAACGTGAATCTTGCGAACGGCGTCAGTCCCTATGACAGCATAATTCAATCAGCCGTATCGAGGTTGAGACCCGTTGTGCTCGCGGCATTGACCACAATACTGGGGGTGGCTCCGCTGTTACAGGACGCATTCTGGATTTCCATGTCAATGACGATCATGTCGGGTCTTCTCGTCGGCACGGTGGTCACGATGGTCTTAATACCCGTGCTTTATGCCGCTATTTTTCGCATCCCCTCTCCCGGGCAGAATCCATAATGACAATAAAACAGTTTTACCTCGCCCCGTTGATATTGAGCCTTGGATTGACAGGATGTATCCATCTTGCACCCGAATTCGATACACCAAACCTTGATTTGCCGGAATCCTGGAACGCCGAAGATGAAGCCACCATTACTTCACAGCCAAGCGATCATGCCACCTGGTGGCTCAGTTTCAACGATCCGGTATTAACCCGGCTGATAGACGAAGCCTACAACAACAATCATCTTTTGCAGATTGCCGGGCTACGGGTCTACGAAGCACGCGCATCTTTTAAAAGAGCGGGCGCTCTGCTTTATCCGCAGGTTCAAACAATAAGCGCTGGTGTCGCGCGTTTCGAATTGTCTGAATCCGGTGAAATCCTGTCGAGCCTGCCGGACGCTATCGTCAACAACCTGGACACCAGTGTTTCAAATACTCGAGTCGGCTTTGATGCGCTTTGGGAACTGGATTTCTGGGGTCGAATCGGAAGCGGAATCGACGCGTCCGAAGCGCTCTTTGAGGCATCCGTCGCCGACTACGACAACGTTCTGGTCACATTGAGCGGCGAAGTTGGACGCAGCTATATCTTACTACGTACGCTCGAAGAGCGTTTTACCGTGGCAGAGAAAAACGTCACAACCCAGAACAGAGGTCTGGAAATTGCTCAGGTCAGATTCGACGGCGGATTGACTACCGAGTTGGATGTGCAACAGGCGAAAGCCCTGCTTTACAACACGCAATCGACACTACCAGTACTGAATACCGCAATAACGCGTATACGCCACGGGATCAGTATTCTGATCGGTCGGGCACCGGCTGACCTCATCGAAATTCTTGGCCCGGCCGGTACGATTCCAAACGCAGACACGACGATTGCAGCCGACGTGCCAGCCACCCTGATTCGTCGTAGACCCGATATTCGCCGTGCCGAGATGTTGGCGAGCGCTCAGGCCTCCGTAGTGGGTGTTCGCAAAGCGGACATGTATCCTGCATTTCGCCTCGTAGGATCCATTGGTTCCATTGCTGACAGCGGTGGAGATTTATTCGGGGGCGACAGCCTATCGAGTGTTGCTGGCTTCGGCATGATGTGGAAATTCTTCAACTACAGTCGGTTGAAGAACAACGTCAGAATAGCAGATGCCCGCTTCCAACAAAGCATTATTGCCTATCAACTGGTGGTTCTTGCCGCTGCCCGAGAAGTGGAGGATTCCCTGGTCGCCTTCAATGACGCAAAACAAGAGACCGCACTCAAAGCGCAAAGCGCCCTCGCCGCCGAACGAGCCGTGGAACTTGCGTTAACGCTCTATAGTGACGGTGTTACCAACTACACCACCGTGATTGACACGCAACGCATTCAATTCCTCCAGCAGGGTGCGGTGATTTCCGCTAGAGGTAGTACTGCCATGAATCTCATCGCAGCGTACAAAGCACTGGGCGGCGGTTGGCAGCGGCGCGAAAACCAGCCTTTTATCAACAACGAAAACAAGTTCGAGATGCAGCAACGCACTAATTGGGGAGAGCTGCTGGATTAGCCAGATCGTTTTTTCTTGCCCTTTCGATGCTGTTTCGAATCTGCAGCGTCAAGAATACGCAACTGCGCATCGAGTCTCTCAACTACGGTGCTCAAGACTTGCAACCGCGCATGACGTTTGTCGTTCGCAGCAACCAGCGTCCATGGCGCATGGCTGGTACTGGTTAGAGCGATCATTTCCTCGGCGGCTGCTTGATGCTGAGCCCATTTTTTGCGGTTGCGGTAGTCTTCGTCTGTTAGCTTGTACTTTTTGTAGGGCGTTTGGGCGCGAGCTTCGAATCGGCTCAACTGCGTGTCTGTATCAATCTGCAGCCAAAATTTGCAGACCACGAAATTACTGTCATGAAGGCTTGCTTCGAATTCGTTGATTTCTTCGTATGCCCGGCTCCATTCATGTACCTGGGCAAGTTCTTCAACCCGCTCAACCAGGACACGCCCATACCAACTGCGGTCGAAGATCACCGTCTTCCCAGAGTCGGGTAACCTCGTCCAAAAGCGCCACAGATAGTGCCGCGCAAGCTCCGTCTCGCTTGGCGCGGCAATCGGGATGACGCGAGTATGTTGGACCGGTAGCGCGGAAGCTAAACGCCGAATAGCGCCCCCTTTGCCAGCCGCGTCCACGCCTTCGAACAGAAATACACAATGGACACCCGCCTTGTGTGCCCGATGTGACAACCGATTCAGTCTGGCTTGCAGTTTGGGCAACTTCTTCCGATACGTATCCTCATCAACGGACGCCCCGAGATCAATGTCGTCCATGGCAGATTCATCGGATTGCGCGATTTTTGACACCGCATTCGATGCCACCGTTTGCGCTGAATCTGAATATAGACGCTTTTGCAATGCGCTCGCAATGTGGTTTCCGAGCGCCAGATTTCGATACCGCGGATCGGCACTTTCGATGATACGCCACGGCGTGGAAGGCGTGTTTGTCCTACCCATAAGACGCTCAACCAAATCGAATCGATCGTCATAACGTTTTAAGAACTTCCAATCATATTGAGCGTAATCCCAGTACTTTTGTGGATTGCGTTCCGCTGCGGCGACCCTGTTCTTCAATTTTTTCTTAGGCAGGTGCAGCCAGTATTTGAGCAACAGCGTCCCGTCGTCGACTAAAAGTTTTTCGAACCGGGATACATCGTCCAACCCCCGGTCAAGTTCTTCGTCCGACCAGTCCTCATCGAAGGCAGTACCGAGTAACAGATACGGCCATGCACCCAAAAACAACCCGATACTTCCATCCGGTGGCAGCCGCCGCCAATATCGTTTGACAAGCGGCTGCTCTTCGAATTTTTCACCGGGCGTATCAAACATAACGTGATTCTGAATGTACCGACCATCCATCCATTCATGCAGCACACGTAACGAGGCCACGACCCCGGGCAGGTCATCCCCCACAATAAGCAACACAACCGAAAAGTCCCGACGATTCAGGTCATACTGCAGATTCAGTAATTCCATCCGCAGCTCGCTGAGTTCAGCTTCATAGTCGGCCTTGTCGACCGTGTTTCCGCGTTCAGCTTCAGCGAATAGATCCGAAATTTGATTCATGCGTGAACCATACTCATCGAACTAGAGCAGCATGATCAACGTTCCCGCGAGGGTGAGAATGACGTTTGCAAAGGCATAGGTCCCCGTATAACTGAGGGCCCCTACATTGCTTTGCGCGGCGCTCGCCACGACACTCAAGGCAGCGCCCGAGGTCATTGCCCCGGTCACGCCTCCAAGCGCCTCAACCGGATTGAGTTTGAGCACACGTCGGCTGAAGAAATACCCCACGAACACTGGTACCAGTGTCACGACCATTCCGGCGCCGATGAGCTTCACCCCGGCGCTCTGTACGATCTCCACAATGCCACCACCGGAATTGAGGCCAACACCGGCCATGAATATCAGCAGTCCCAATTCCATCAGCACCCATCGCGCGCCGGATGGAACCCGTCCAAAAACAGGCCAGATCGAGCGCAGAAATCCGATGACGAGGCCGCTGATGAGCAAACCGCCAGCCATACCGAGTCCAATAGTTATACCGCCAACGGTAATGGCAAGCGTGCCAAGCGAGATCCCCGCGGTGATCCCCAGCGCAAAGGTGAACAGGTCCGTCTCCGCCAGATCCCGCTCGACGAACCCGACGTGCTGCACCAAACGATCCACGGCAAATTCGGGACCGTAACAAGTCACCACGTCGCCTCGATGCAAAACGAGTTCCTCGCTGAAGGGCAGGATCGTGCGTTGTCTTCGCACCTCAAGGGGCATCGCACCGAGCCGCTCATCGAGTGTTACCTCGCCAATCGGCTTGCCGACCACAAGCGGATTGGCCACGACGACCCGAACGGTCGTCATCTTCACGTCGAACCCGTCAGACTCCGCTATCTCCACACCAACGGCAGCAGCGTGCTCCAGCAGATGGTTTACCGAACCTATCACCAGCACCTCGTCATCCAATTGGAGGTGAGTATCGTTCGTCACGGGAACGTTTTGACCACCACGACGAATCGCGACGATTTTCACGTCGCGGGGTGCGGTGAATTCCATTTGTACGACCGTCAGGCCAAGGTGTGCATCGTTAGTCACACGATAGGTGCGTCGGCTGATTTTGGTGAGATCCGGTCCTGCGTCGGGATCTTCAGCACTTTGCAGCTTGGCGGCCTCCGCAGGTAAGTCGATTTTTAAGACCAGGGGCAACAAACGAATAATGAGGATGAGACCAATCAGCCCGAACAAGTACGTCAGCGCATAACTCGCGCCGATGTTGGTGAGCACTTGAGCTTCGGTATATCCGCCAGGGATCTCAACCAATCCGGAGCGTACCGCATCCTGAGCCGCAGCCAGGGTTGGGGTCGTTGTCATAGCGCCACCCATCAACCCCGCAGCGAGGCCTGGTGCAAGGTCGAGCAGGTTGGCCAGACCAACTGCCAACGCAAATCCAGTCGTCGCAACAACGAGCGCAAGCGAGAGGAACTTGAGGCCACTTGTCATCAACACGTCAAAAAACTGCGGTCCGGCCTGGTACCCAACGCAAAAGATGAAGAGCACGAAACCGAACGTCTGCGCAGTTGGGCTAATCACGAAGCCGAAGTGGCCGAACACGAGACCAGCGAGCAATACTCCGCCAACAGCGCCAAGACTAATCCCAAATACCTTTATGCCGCCGATAACGTGGCCGACGCCCAGGACGAGAAAAAGGAGCAGGATAGGCTGCTCCTGGAGAAAATCGTACATCGCGCTAACCATGAAACCTTGCCTCCAGTTACCTGTTGAGTATTTCGATCAGCTCGCGGGCGCGCAATCTCATAGGGTACGGCGTAGAAGGCCGATGTAAACGAGTATTTGGAAATACGCTATCGCAACCCGCAATGTTCTTCGCTCCGAATCGCTTTTTTTAGAAGGTATAGGTATACGAGGCCGCATAAGTGCGGAAATCGGATCCGATGCGGGACCTGATCCCCTCCGTTGCACGCAACTGCAGATTGTGACCACGCGCCAACGGAATCGAAATGGCCACACCGGTGCGCCAGTTCTGCAGTCGATCATCACGTTGCACTCCGTTGGCTCTGGTATCTCCGCCGTGGGCGTATAGGAAACCGGCACTTAACCACAACCCTGGTTTGAAGCTGTATAGCAAGGTACTGCGAAACAGACCGATGGGGTCTTGTTCCAGGGTGGTTCCGAGAAATTCCTCGTTATCCGAGAACCAGGCGAACCCTAACCCCGCCTCAAACGTCCACCGTCGTACACTATGTGAGATACCCAGCTGAGCCAGGACGGTCCATCGATTGGTCCCCACATTGATTATCCGTTCCTTGACATAACGACCCACGGGAATACCGACAGCTATACTGGCACCAACAATCGTCTTTTGTTCGTATGAGCGAAATTCCGCACGAGTCATTGCCGGAGCACCGTATAGGTTTACCGCCAACCGCACGATCGGATCACCCATACCCTGTCGTTGACCAGAAGCGGGCTGACCGAGGTAAATGCCTTCCAGGAAAACGTCTGCATAAGGCACTGCAATGGTTAATAGCGCCGACTTGTTGGCGACGCTAAGCGCCCGCGAATACCTCAACACTATCGAATCGATCTCGCCTTCGACGTCCGAGGCCGGGATGCTACTGTCGAAGGATACCTCCCCGCTGGACTGGGCATAGCCGAGAGAGAGGAAGTTGGTGCCAGTCGGGATGTTGGCGTACAGGCGCGGTTCGACATCGTTTGCGGCAACTGCAACAGGCCAGGCCACGCAAAGAAAAAGAATACTCCGTGGCAACTTGTAGCCAAAGTAAGTCTTCACGTTCCATCGAATCCGCATGCCACGATGTAGCAGGGAGGGAGTCATTCGCATATTGCTAGCGCGAAATGTGCCGCCAGGTCGACTTGGCAATTTCCGCAGCCAGATAGGCTACCGACCCTGGCTCGAAAGTCTTGGATCGACCTACCCAAACCGGTTCGCTGGTGTCGGTATCGAAAATAGTTGTCACCAGCACGTAGGTAGTGCGAGTTTCCACATAGGCTTCGCGCGTCAGCGTTATGGTGTTGCCGTAGTCATAGTAATGGCCATAACTAGCATAATAAGGCCCCGTGTAATAGGTTCGCACCATCGGGGGTATGTAGTATTTTTCAACT
>SMWK01000140.1 GCA_004356895.1 Gammaproteobacteria bacterium | reverse complement strand
CTATCTCATTGCCAGAGAGCCTGGGGAGCTTACCCGGGTTGCGCATGTCTGGCGGTCTGCCGTCTGGGTGGGGTTGATCGGCATGGTGGCGTCTGCAGGTTGGTTCAGTGCAATGACGCTCAAGAACGCCGCGTTGGTGCGTGCGCTCGGACAAGTGGAGCTGCTTTTTACGTTTGCCACCTCGGTGTGGTTCTTCAAGGAAGTTGTTAGGAGGCGCGAGGTGGTTGGCGTGCTGCTAATTGTATTGGGTATTTACCTGTTGTTGTAAAGCTCTGGAAAGCCAAGAAATGCGATGCCACTGTATCGCACCTCCGCGATGGCGTCCTCTAGGAAGCCAGCATATACCTCGCTGCGACCTCAGGCGAAGGATAAGACTCCCCGGCGACGGGTACTGACGAATTCAGTACACTGCATCATTGCGTTCAGAGTCGTTTGACCGTGAGCCAGGCGTTGACCAAGAACGAAATCGTGTCGTCCGACGAGGAATCGTTGATCCTCGTAGACGCAGGCGACCGCGAACTCGGCTTCCTGGATAAGTCCGCGTGCCACGATGGCGCAGGGGTTTTGCATCGGGCTTTCTCGTTGTTCGTGTTCAACGAGCGTGGTGAACTCCTCATTCAACAACGCGCCGAAGATAAACGCTTGTGGCCTTCTTACTGGTCCAACAGCTGCTGCTCGCATCCACGCCGGGGCGAGTCCACGGAAACCGCAGTCAGCCGCAGGCTCGAGCAGGAGCTCGGTTTGAACATGGTCCTTCGTTACCGCTACAAATTCGAATACTCGGCAGCGTTTGAAGATCAGGGCACGGAACACGAACTATGTTCTGTATATACCGGTTGTACGAGTAGCGAACCGATGATCAATACTGTCGAAATCGCTAGCTGGCGATGGATTGATGGGGATCTGTTGACCAGCCAGCTCGACACGGAACCCGAACGGTTTACACCATGGTTCAAGATGGAATGGCAACGCTTACGGCGAGAATTTCCAGGCGGTTGATGCAAGACGAACCAACGGAACACTACTTCCAAGCCAGCGGCGCACGAATCTGCTACTTCGAATGGGGGAACCGGAGCGATCCGAGCCTGCTGTTGCTGCATGCGACTGGTTTTCACGCCCGGTGTTGGGACCAGATGATCGCGGCCCTGCCGGAGCGTCGTCATGTAGTTGCCGTTGACATGCGGGGCCACGGGAGAAGCGAGAAGGTAGCACCCTACACCTGGCGAGCCTTTGCACAAGACGTGACTGAACTTGTTGAACATTTACACCTGCTTGAGGCTGTAGGTGTAGGTCACTCTTTGGGTGGGCATTGCATCGTCCAGGTTGCTGCCGATCTGCCAGAGAGGTTTGCCCGCTTGTTGTTAGTCGATCCAGTCATCTTCGCTCCGGACGTTTATGGCACGAACCTTCATCCAGGATTCGCTAATCCGGAGGATTTTCCGGTAGCCCGGAGACACAACCACTGGGTATCTTGGCAGGCGATGTTTAAACGCTTCGAGAATCGGGAACCGTTTTCACTGTGGACAACCGAGGCGCTGGAGGATTACTGCCGTTATGGTGTGGTTGCGCGCAAAGATGCCGAGGACTACGAACTCGCCTGCCCACCGGTCGTCGAGGCTTCGATATACCTGGGAAACGCGGAGACCGATATCCACAACCGCGTCCCTGAGATCAACATTCCGGTAACCGTGTTACGCGCCGAGAGTCGCGATCTCGGTGCAGTGCCTGAAATGGATTTCTCAAAGTCGCCTACGTGGCCTGGGTTGGCGCAGAGTTTCTCACGAGGGCGGGATGTGTACCTGCCCCATCTGACCCACTTCATTCCGATGCAGGATCCTGGGCTGGTCGCGCGGTTCGTGGTAGATGAGAATACGTCGATACAAACAATAGGGGAGTAAGTCGTTTGGGATCGTATCCTGGATCTTCATAGATGGTTCTAATGCCTGCGCCGAAACTCCGTGTAGAGCGAATCGACTGTTCTTCCGATCAGATTCTTAAGAATCTGATGGAACACTACCTTCATGATATGGCTGAGTGGTTTGAGTTCGATTCAACCGAAGATGGAAGCTATTCCTATTCAACGGATCCTATCTGGGATGAAGGGTTCGATGTGTTTCTTGTGTACTCGGACGTGATACCAATCGGATTTGCGATCGTCGGTTCTGGGGAGCGCTGGATCGCGGACAAAAGCGCTCGCGATCTGGATGAGTTCTTCGTCATTCGGAGATATCGAAGAAAAGGGGTTGGTCAATTTCTAGCCGAACATGTTTGGGGCTTGTATCCGGGAAAATGGGTGGTGCGCGTGTTCCAGAACAATTTACCGGCACTGCCCTTTTGGCGAGTTACTGTTTCTGGATATACCCAAGGAGCGTACGAAGAGGAGTGCCGTGAAGTGGCAGGACTTCACTGGTCTTATTTCACTTTTCAAATAGATTAATATCCTCGGGAAGTGTATTGCCATAACCCGCTTTTTAAGCCTCCAACTACGAAGATCACAAACGAGATGAACATCCCAGGTACGAGGGCGGTCAACGGGCTCGTTGCCGAGATGAGTACGCCGAGAAGTATGGAGCTGATAGGCGAGGAAATCATAAAACTCAACAGCAACACCGATAAGATCTGTGCTCGAAACGTTGCCGGTGCGAGTTCCTGTACAGTGGCGCGTACCATGGTTGTCGTGGTGCCCATGTTTAACCCCCAGGCAAAGATCATCACGTAGAAGAGTGGCAGGCTTGGCTGCATCCAGAGCAAAAACAGAATCAGCATTCGGGTTATCTGCAGGAGCAGGAACAGGCGGCCGGGATGGCGCAGGGGCATAAACATCAGCAGTATGACGTTCGAACCCATACCGCCAGCCGTAAACACAATCAACACTGTGGCGAACAACGCAGCGTCGCCTGAATAGACCTCCGTCACGATGTAAGGTACCGCCACGATATATGCCCCGGCGTTGAAGAGGCTCGAAAGGAAGTTCAATCCCACGATGTTGCGGATGAGCCTGTGTTCCCACACGGCTTTTATTCCGGCGCCGACGTTCGGTCGAGACCTCGGAGACATCGGAGACATCGGTAAGTGTGGGAGACGTTGTGCTGCAAAAAGCCCGATAAAAAACAAGCCTGCCTGCAACATGAGTACGAGTTCCAGGCCAAGCACGTCGAGTTGCCCACCGAGGTAGAATCCTGTCATGCCGACGAGCGAGGTCGCGATGGTCATCACGGTGACGGTGCGTTGAATGTCGATACGGGTTACGCGGCTCAATACCGACTGGCGGGCAGGGTCACTCAATGCCTGAATGCTTGCCATCAAAACGCCAAACAGCACAACCCACCAATAACTCAAAAGCCCCAGGTTGAAGATCATCGCGATAAGCAGTGGTGGCACAGTCATGAGCAGGTGCATCAGACTCAGGAAGGTTCGACCGTTGACCCGATCACCCAGGATGCCGCCGAGTAACAACACGATGAGTGGCGGAAACTCGGCGAGGGAGCGGGCAAAACCCGCTTCATCAGCCGGTCGATCCAACACGCCAACCAACAGCCAGGTAAAAAGAAATCCCTGCAGGCTCATCCCCGCCATCCAGAGGCTGGGGCTGGTCAGGTACCAAGAGAAGGCCGAGCGGGGTGGTAGCGCGGTGGCGGACATAGGCTCTCGTTGTTTGCCGGTAATCATACCGTTACCCTCAAAACATTGCTTATGACTGAGGAGATATGATGAAAATCGGCGTGACCATGGCGTTCAGCCACCTGACGGATCCTGCTTTTATTGTCGAGGCGGCGCAGTTGGTTGAGTCGGCGGGGTTTCACTCCGTCTGGTTACCCGAACATGTGATGTTCTTCGAGCAGTACGCATCGCACTACCCCTATTCTCAAGATGGCAAAATCCCGGGGAATCCGGAAGGGGTGCTCGATCCATTCGCCGCACTTACCTTCATCGCAGCCCAGACGTCGACCATACGACTGGGCACGGGTATCTGTCTGGTCCCGCAGAGACAGCCAGTCTATACGGCAAAAGCCGTGGCGGATCTCGACTATCTGTCTGGCGGACGCGTGGATTTTGGCGTTGGCATCGGCTGGCTGAAAGAAGAATTCGACAACCTGCAAATGGATTTCAAAACGCGCGCGAACCGCTGCGCGGAGTACATAGAGGTAATGAAAGTCCTCTGGGCACCAGGGACGAGTTCCTATGCGGGCGCAACTTATCATCTCGATGCCTGTCATTTTTATCCGAAACCGGTGCAGAGTCCGCATCCGCCGATTTTTTTCGGTGGTGAAAGTGATGCGGCGCTCAGGCGGGTGGTGTCACACGGTGACGGCTGGTACGGCTTCAATCTTGATCCCAGCGAGCTTGGACAGCGCCAGCTTCGACTGGCGCAGCTGGCCAGTGAGCAAGGGCGGAACGTGGATGAGTTTCGTGTATTTGTGGGTCCGAGCACCAAGCCGATCACGCGGGAAAGTGTGCCTCAATACCGGGATCTTGGCGTCGAACAGCTCATCGTTCCACTCATGGCCGGTAACATTGATCGGCTTTCCCGCCGGGTGGACGCAATGCTGGAGGTGACGAGGATCAGTATTTGAGATAAAAGTAACTATAAATCAGTAGGTTAAGTGTATTTTTATGGGAATGTTCTCGTTACATTTCCGGTACAGACAGTTTGCTGCTCGATCAGGAAACTAACGCCTTTCAACGGTGGTTGAAACGGCATGATGGTAGGTCGTAGTAACGAAAAACCCCGCACGTGGTTCCGTTCGGAGCGAGTTTTCCTCGTTGATGGCCGGTGGTTCTTCCACACCCGTGAAGGTGTGGACGTTGGGCCATACGAATCCCAGTTCGAAGCCGAGATCGAAGCCGGGATGCTCAGGGAACTGATGCGGGAGAGTGCCCAAAGTGACAGTTGCCTGTCGGTGATCAGGGAGTTTGTTCTGGACTCATACGCCATGGGTCGGCCTTTAACTCCCAGCTTCCGCGAGCCTCTTTACGAGAAGGCTCTTTATTCGTAGTCGCTGAGGGCTCTTTAACTCAAAGCCGCTGAGGGCTCCAGCAAGGCAGCCGAAAACCGAGCATAATGATTCCTCTAAAAAGAGGGGATGAGTCATGCCGCGCTTACACCAGGTCAGCCGTGAAGATGCGCCGGAATCTGTCCAGCACATGTACGGATTTCTGTTCGGAGACCGCGACCCCGTCGCGGAACCCGGTACCGCAACCGGCACGCCAGGAAACTGGTGGACTGTTTTTGCCCTCGTTCCCGATTGTTTTAATCATGCCGTAGATGGTTTTCGCCTGTACCAGAGCCCCAAGCGTATGCTCGATGCGAAGCTAAGGGAGCTCGGCCAGACTCGAGCCGGTTATGTACGCGGCAGCCACTTCGTTTTTTCCCAACATTGCAAATCCATGCGTTCGCTGGATTTCACTGAGGAGCAGATCGAGGCGATTCCGCATTGGCAGGCGGCGAACTGCTTTTCCGAACTCGAGCGACTGGTTCTAGCCTATGCGGATTGTTTAGTACTCGAAAGCGGTCGCACGCCAGACGGTTTGTTCGAAGCCCTCAAATCGCATCTTTCCGACGAGGAAATTCTCGAGTTTACCTACATCACCTGTATGTACGATATGCACGCGACGATGTCCCGCGCCCTGAAGCTCGAATACGACAATGTCGAAGAACGTATAGCTGAGATTCCGGCGCCGGATGATTACGAAGGAAACATTCTGCCGGGCGTGAATGAGTGATAGGTTGCCACCCGCCTTAGGAATTTACGGCATCGAGGTATTCCTGGATTCGAGAAAGGTGTCCGTCGACGTCGGTCGGCCCTGCGTTATGGGTAGCGATCGCGAGGTGGGTTGCACCGATATCACGCCACTTTGACTGCGTGTGAAGCCCAACGGTCAGGGTTGCCTTGCTGGGGCGGGGTTTAATACTTGCGCCGTTGATGGTGTGGTATTCACTCTGGTAGGTGAGACTGTCTTCACGCCATAACTTACGCATGAGTTCTACCTGCTCTGCCTGTCGCTTGCCTCGGTTGGTGAATGTTTCGTTCAACGCTTCGTATTCGATCTTGTTCCAGCCCGTACCGATGCCGAGGCGGAAACGTTTGTCATAGGCGCCGTGCCAACCACCAGCGCGGTCGGGATCGGCAAGGTCAGATCGGCCCGGAAGATCCCACGGTACTTCGTTCTGATCCAACTTGTGCCGAAAGGGCGCCTGATCGAGGGTGTAGGCG
>SMWK01000139.1 GCA_004356895.1 Gammaproteobacteria bacterium | reverse complement strand
CGGAGAATAGCATCTGGACGATCAGATGAAAGCAAGAAACGAAATGAGGCCATGGATCAAGACACCGAATAGGATCGAACTGGCAAAAATCGTTTTTGATAGATGGATCGCCGATGCTCGTAATACGACTATCGATAAGGTCCTTGCAACGTTGCTGCGGAAGTTTGAAGGCGAGGCCCGCGGGACTTAGAGAAGCGCAGATTTTTCCGTCCGCGTATAGCGCTGCGCCGCTGAAAAAGTGCTTGCAAACCAACTCGACGTCACCACGATTAACGGTGCCTACCAGGTCCTGAAGTTGTTTTAGATAAGGATGTGCCATGATCTGCAAGAGGGGTGCTTCGTTGGGCGGCATTCCTAGTCGATTACAAATCGATCTCGTATTTCCATCGAAGGCACCATACATCGGTCGTACCGACGAAACCACCGGTATCGATTGCGGGCAAACATTCCATAAGCCCAGTCACGAATCGGGCGCGGAACAAGTCGGAATACACCCAGCAATTTCCATCCGCCTCGAAGATATCCGGACAACCGGATTGCTGCATCTGATTTGACGAATGCTTCGTTTTCTACGATGAGAACAAAGGTTTCAGCGTCTCTCGGATCAAGGCCAAGCTCTTGCATCAGCCGAGAGCCGGTAGAAGATTGTAGTGGTGTAAATCGAAGTGTCTCATCGGATTCGTGACGCAATATGAATAGCACCGACTGAGTACAGAAATGGCACACGCCGTCGAAGATGAGCAAGTTTTCCAAGCGGCATGACCTACTGTAGTTCGTGCTCGATACGCTACGAATTCATGGCCCGCGCAAGCTTCCGTTTCGCAGCATTCAGGGCTGTCTTATCGGGGTCGGCGATGTTCTCTGCTTGCCGCAGTTCTGACAGTGCCGTCTCAACGTCCGTGCCGGGTAGCCAGCCGACCACGGTCGCAACCTGGTTGGCGTTGTCACTTGTAATCATTTTGGAAATTCCGTCAAGGATCGAAATGCGGTGTTTGCAAAAGTTTCCGTATGTGCCGGCCGGGCAGGTGCATAACGCGGTCAGGCTACTTCCATCTTTGATGAAAGTAACTTCGTAGGGGTCGGCTGAGGAACCCTTGACGAGAAAGTTGAGTTCTTCCATCGTGTGCTCCGGCGCTCTAGCGCTCAGGCTTTCGCCAATTCAGTTAGTCAGGATTCTGGCAAGACTTCTTTTCGCTCGCAAGTATCTATGCCATTTCGAACATCAGCAATATGATCGAATTTCTCGCACGCTTTGACCCACGACTTGCAATCGGACTCGTCGTCTGCAACACAAGCTGCCTTATCGCAGGTTTCGCCGTCTTTATTTCTTTCTACACACCCTGTTAGTTGATCTGGTACCGAAACGTCACCAATATTCTCAAGTACATCATCTGCACCTGAGCAAGCCGACAATACCATCGCAGTTAGTAGCAATAATATGTACCTATTCACTTTGGTTTCCTCCCAACGACTAGTCACATTGTACATTAAGTAGGGTTTGACCCTATTTGCCAATCGGTCGGCGGTGCCGAAAAGTCAGGCACTGGCCGGGAGGCATCAATGAAACTCATTGTTAGGCAGATCATTTCGCGTACTTGCCGGCACCCAAAAAATGCAAGGAGACATAGGGTTCATCGCCAACCACCCAACTATCATGCGGTTCAGACGGAACGTAGAAAATGTCCCCAGAACGCAATTCGGTCACAGTTCCGTCGGCAAGTGCAGCGGTGGCACAGCCAGACAACACCATTCCAACATGTTCCACAGTGCAATAAGATTCGCCGATGCCAGGACCAACGTCTTCAGACCATTTCCAGCCCGGTTGATAGGTGGCACGTCCTATCGTCATTCCGCCAATATTTACTGTTTCAAAAATCCCTTTTTCAAAGTGTGTGACTTCGTCCGGATTGTCAAAACGCTTCAAAATGACATCAGTCATGTGAAAGACCTTCGACCTGCCTAACGCCCCGCATCAACGGTCAGCAAAGCGCGCAGCGACTTGCTAATCCGACTGCATGCGTTTGTTAGGCGGTGCTGCTTATTCATTACTCTATTTTCTCGCTGTAACAATATGTGCCGACGTTGAGAAGGTGACTGCGCCGTCCACTGTTCTGAAGCTGGTGAGTTCCTCCTCCGCTGTCTTGAGTAGGAGTCTCAGTTTATCATCGCTTATCGCATCGTCCTCCGTCCATCCTTTTGCTCCGGCATGTATCCAGCTCTCGATTGATTCGAAACGAGCAGTTCGTTGATGGGTAGTAATTTGAACGTTGGATACGCCCGAGCTCTTGAATAAATTCTCGAGAACAGATTTGTCGCCAAGTTTGTTGGGTGATTCGTCTTTCGATTCTTCACCAAAAACCTGTTGCCATAGCTTATTCTCCGCGGCGAAACCTGGATTATGCTCAAGCTCGTCCCAAACAACGACGGCAAGTGATCCGCCGGGACGAAGCACCCTCATCATCTCTCGTATCGCGTTTTCTCGATTTTCGAAGTACATAAGTCCGAACTGGCTTACAGCACAATTGAAATTGTCGTCTTCGAAGGGTAGTGCTTCAGCAGGAGCATTAAGCCATTCGACGGAAGATGATTTTGATCGGGCAATATTTAGCATTCCCTCATTGATATCAATGCCGGCAGTTGTCCCTTCGGTACCAACGTGGTCAGAAACAGTAATTGCGAGGGCTCCAGTGCCACAAGCTACATCGATAACACGATGTCCCTTTTGAATATTTGCCGCTTCTACCACCAGTGGACACCATTCTTTGAACAGCGCGGGAAGATAGACCTCTTCATAAATCTTCGCAGCGTCTTCCGATACCTGGCCTGTCTCGCTATCTCCCATTTGCTTTCCCGATCAATTAAGATGTGCCGCCTAACGTCTAAGCTTTGATGCCCCAGTATCTGGCGCGAACGTTGCTACTGCAAGGTTCGTGACAGGTGCTGACGGGGCATCAATGAAACGCGTTGTTAGTCTGCGTTTGCTACGCAGCTTCGAATTGGATCTTCTGGACGTCGGATAAATCCGCCGACCGCTTCGCTTGCCAAAGATCAAAATTGTGCTGCATCGCAAGCCAGCTCTCAGGAGATCGCCCAAGCGCCTTAGAGAGCCGCAAAGCCATCTCGGGACTAACTCCGCTACGAGTGCTCACCACTCGTGCCAAAGTTGATGGTGAGACGTCCAGGCTCTCGGCAAGCGAACGCACACTAATCTCGAAAGGCTCGATATACGTGGCCCGGATAAACTCGCCCGGGTGCGGCGGATTATGCATGGTCATTTGTGATAATCCTCATAGTCCAAAATAATGACGTTTCCGTCCTCAAATTCGAAGGTTAGCCTCCAATTTCCACTGACCGAAATCGACCAGCGGCCCTTCATGCGTCCCTTGAGTGGATGTAACCGATAACCAGGGATGTCCATATCATCGATAGTCTGGGCTGTATCCAGGGCCGCAAGTTGTAATCGAAGTCGACCGGTCTGATTGGCCTGAATCCCAGACTTATTACTGGTCTCGAAGAAACGCCGAAGTCCTTTATGACGGAATGACTTGATCACCTACAGAGTATAGCGTGTTGCGCACCACGCATCAAGTATCAATCAGACTAACGTCTAAGCTTTGATGCGCCCAGTATCTGGCGCACATGTTGCGAACGCAAGATGTGTGATAGATACGAACAGGCGGCAAGCATGAAGCGCATTGTTAGGTGCCAGCTTTGACCATTTCAACGGTTGACCACCTTTTAGCACTTCTGCGCGGATCGGGATCCTTGCGTGCCGTTACCGCATCTATTTCAT
Organism: Gammaproteobacteria bacterium; assembly: GCA_004356895.1. GTDB lineage: Bacteria > Pseudomonadota > Gammaproteobacteria > Pseudomonadales > Azotimanducaceae > SMWK01. Next base: position 2,513 of record SMWK01000139.1, on the reverse strand, counting down.
CAATGTAATCAACCGGGAAGCCATGAGTACGGGCACCGACTAGCACCAATTCCTTGTACCAGTCATAAGGGGCGAGAGAATTGTCGATAAACGAATCTTCTGCGGCATACGACATGCATTCACCAATATCTGGAACGGGCAGCGTAATTTCAGTGTACCCGGAACCAAGGCCTTCGATTTTATCTAGGGTGGTCTTATCGGCAGTGCTAATGTCAAAAACTGCGACGTAGATTCCGCTACCTCCAGAAACGATATTGCACTTTCCTGACTTATCGAGGCTGCGTTTGTGAAAACGAAGGGACCAATCAGACAAGAAACTCGTTTCGATCAATCTCGCCGAGGAGATTCGTTCACTCAAGCGAAGTGGATGCAAATTAGAACCATACGCTGCGTATCGCATCGATTTCGACTGGCACCTAACGTCTAAGCTTTGATGCGTTCAGCTTACGGCGCGGTTGTTGCCGCTGCAAGAACCGTGACGGAAGCCAGGAGGCATCAATGCAGCGCATTGTTAGGTGCCGTTAACTTCGGGTTTGCCTTGTTGGTATTCGGGCAGACTATCAGCTGTCCGGAACCACGATATCCTGCTTTGGCACCAGATGTGATATTCAGGTGAAACCGCTAACGGATCGTCCAGGCTTCCGACGTTCACATCAACAGTTGCAGCACCTTCAGCTTCTCGAAACGCTATTTGTGTTCCACACGACGAGCAAAACTCTCTGTTTCCGTGTGAGGACGACGGGTAGATTGCCGGTCGGCCGCTCGTATAGCGAAATTCGTTGCTCGGAAAAGAAGCAAACACAAGCGCCGGTGCAGCGGACGTCTTTTGACAAGTGAGGCAATGACAGTAGCCACACTCTAGTGGGGGCAAATTACTTACGTATCTTAACGCCCCGCAACAGCAACCACCGACGTAGTTCATACAATAGGCATCTAACGTCTAAGCTTTGATGCGCTCAGCTTACGGCGCGGTTGTTGCCACTGCAAGAACCGTGATGGAAGCCAGGCGGCATCAATGAAGCGCATTGTTAGGCGGCAGTACCACATCGTTCGACCCGGATGCTACGAACCGCCGATCGCAATTCACCTCCTCACCAGCGATGCATTCTTGCGCCCGTGCCGGCCGCAAATGTCGTTTCCTCGAGAGCCAGTTCCACGTAACCTGCCGTGCCAGACAACGACGCGAAGTCTCCCGACGTATTCGTATGCACGGGCATTGCGAGGCTCTGGCCGTTGACGCTTGAGACAAGCTTCACGGGTAGGAAGCAAGTCAATTTCGGTGTGAAGGTGACCTCTTGCGCCAGGCTTGCAAACTCAGGGGGCGGCTCGTGCAATCCCGAAGCCGCGTTGAGTGCCGGGATTACGTATTGCCGGCAACACACCAGGGCCGAGACCGGGTTGCCCGGCAATGCAAACACGGCCTGACCATTTGGTCCGATACCGAACCACATCGGTTTGCCCGGTCGCTGGCTGACCTTGTGAAAAATGACTTCTACGCCGAGCTCGTTGAGCACTTCCGGAATATAGTCAGCTTTGCCCATCGACACGCCACCTGACAAAATCAGCACGCTGGCTGCTTCGAGATGTTCGGCGATGCGCTGCTTGAGGATCTCGGGTTCGTCAACCAGGTGATCGTGATTGCTGTCAGCAAAGCCATGTTGCTCCAGCATCGCGATCATGGCCGGGCCATTCGACATTCGAATCTGGTGTGGCTCGATCGGTTCACCTGCCGGCACGAGTTCGTTTCCGGTCGATATCACGCGGATAGTGGGTGTGGCGCTCACTTCCACTTCCGTCATCCCACAGGATGCGATGATCGCGATGTCCATTGGGGATATACGTGTGCCCGGGGTCAGTAATTCAGTGCCCTTGGCGTGATCCGAGGCGCGTGGATGAATGAACTGATGTAGAGAGGCTTCGTAGTTTGCTTCGATCTCGGCGAGGTCATCGTTCACGCGGATGCGCTCGACCGGCACAATGCAGTTGGCACCATTTGGTAACGACGCGCCCGTCATTATCTCTATGCACTTGCCAGCCTCAAGAGTGAGCACCGAATCACCGGCTGCCTGTGTAGCCTGAACAAGAAACTGCCGTGCGCCATTGTCGAAATCCGCGAATGCGATTGCGATGCCATCCATCGTGACGCGATCGAAGGGTGGTTGATCGCGTTCGGCCACGACACTTTGCTGAAGTACCCGGCCTGTTGCGCTAGCGACCGGAACAGCCTCGGTTTCAAAGCCCGGCATGGCAGCCAGGATAGCGGCGCTTGCTTCGGAGGTCGTTAACACGGCTCTATACCTGGTTCCTCTCGCGCGAAATAGCGCGATGTCCGATGTCGCGGCGAAAATACGCGTCTTCCCAGCCGATTCGATTGACGGCTCTGTACGCTTCTCTCGCGGCGGATTCGACGTTGTCGCCGAGACCCACTACGCACAAGACACGGCCGCCGCTCGTGACGATGTCGGCGCCGTTTTCGACCGTGCCGGCGTGAAAAACCTTGCAGGCGTCACCGT
>SMWK01000138.1 GCA_004356895.1 Gammaproteobacteria bacterium | reverse complement strand
AGTGAATCTGGCACTAAGCGGTAATTTTCAGTGCGATTTTTATGTCTGCTTTCGGGGAGGATACTGTGAAGCAACAGTCGTACCCCTCCAGCTGCTTTCCCATACGATGACTGGCGGGTCCAACCACGTCTGAACCTTGTCTGCTGTGGCGATGCCAGCGAAGTCACGAGGCCGCATGAACCACGGACTGGTCAAGCATCTGCAGTGAGCACCAGAGTTCCGGTGGTCGATAGAGTTCCACCCGTACCGTTGACGATACACGTCTGCGCATCGGTCTGTTTTCCTGCAATGCCGTTGATCCCATCCTCGGCCGTGCCGGAGAGCTGACGGTAGGCTTCGACCAAAAGCTGCATGCCGTACATGCCGGAATGGTTGAACGATAGACCCCCGCCGTTGGTATTTATAGGCAAGCGGCCACCGGGTGCGGCGTGACCTTCCTTCCATAGGGTGTGACCTTTTCCACGGGGAGCGAGGCCGAGCATCTCGGCGGTGATGGCAGCTGTGATGGTAAACGAATCATAGATCATGGCCATGTCCATATCCTCAGGACCCAGGTCCGCCATCTCGTACGCGATAGCCGACGAGCGCGATGCCGAAGTCGCGGTGAAATCCTCCATCTCCAGCATGTTTGCGTGACCCATGGATTCTCCAGCTCCGGCAATCCAAACTGGATTAGTACGCAAGCTGCGGGCGATCTCGGGTCGTGCGACGATGACGGCACCGCCATGATCTGTCACCAGGCAGCAGTGGAACAGCGTTAGTGGCCAAGCAATCAGACGTGCGTCCATTACGTCCTGAACGGTGATCAAGCCGCCAAACGGGTTGGTATCCTTGGAGAACATGAGTGCACGAGGGTTCAGCGTCGCCCATTGGCGAGTCACCACCGCGATGTGCGCAAAATCTTCGGCCGTGGTACCGAAATCGTGCATATGCCGAACCATCGCGTGGGCGTAGCTCGCAGGCGCGCCGAAGGTGCCATATGCCATGGACATCTCGATGCCTGGATCGATTTCGCCGGGTGCTATGTTGCCACGCCGACCGCCTACGCCTCGATAAGACCAGCCCGCCTGGCCGTGGCTTACCAGGGCAATATCGATGATACCGGCGTAAATCGCTGCCAGAGCATGGTGTACGTGTATCTGAAACGAGCAGCCACCCACAGAAGTGGTGTCGATGTAGTGCGGTTTGAGGCCAAGGTGTTCGGCGAGTTGAGTAGACCAACCCGCGGAGAAGATGCCATCGATGTCAGAGATGGGAATGCCAGTCTGATCCGACACATTCTTGATCGCCTCGATATGATGCTGCAGCGAGGTGACTTTAGACCCACGCTCCTCGGGATAACCGATTTCGTTGGATTCGGCGGCGCCGACGATGGCCGCGGCATTCTTGAGATTAGCCACCATGATCAGTCCTCCACCAGTCGCCAAAACGGGAGGTGCGTTTCCTCGTTCGCCGCTTCGAATTCGACCCTGACCTCAGCGCCGATCCTGATGTCCTCTGGCTTTCCCGGATCGACACCGCGGAGCACAGTCATCATTCGATCACCCTCCTTGAGGTCGATATACGCGGTGACATAGGGCACTTCTTCCCCCCATCCCCCAAAAGCACGATGTTGAACGGCATAGGTATAAATGGTTCCTTCGCCGCTGGCTTCGATCCACTCGATATCCATCGAGTGACAAGAGGGACAGATTAGCCTGGGATACCAGTGCACCCGGTTGCAGTTCATGCAGCGTGGCAGCATGAGTTTGCCTTCTTTAGCACCGTCCCAGAATGGCTTCGTATATTGCCCCTGGGGGGGTATGGGTTTGTTGTAGTCCACCGTTTAGTTCCTTTCTAATATACGCCAGCATAAACGCTAACACGCCGACGAGATTACCTCCTACCATGGGCCATCTCATCTTCCTTTTGCGTTTTCACTACAGGCTCTGCAGAGCTCCGATCAGCCCTGGATTGTCGTCGAGAATTAAGTAGAGGGGAATCTGCTCCGTATAAACGCGCAATGCACCGCGTTCATCGAACCGTCTGCGCAGAGCACTGGTGACGGCAAAATCCGCGAGCCGAGGAACAATACCCCCACCTATGTACACACCTCCCTGTGCGCAGACCGTCAATGCCAGATTGCCCGCGGCACCTCCCAAGATACCGAAAAACAGTTCAAGCACCTGATGGCAGATCGGCTCGTCGGCGTCCACCCCGGAACTCGTTATCCGCTCAGCCGTGATCTCCAGGGGTGTCACACCCCAAAGGACACACACTGCACGGTATAGGTTAACGAGCCCTGGCCCCGATAACACGGTTTCCCAGTGAACCTGCTCGTGTTCGGCAAGCAGAATCTGCAGAATCTCCTGCTCCAGGGGTGTACCGGGTGCCATATCGGTATGACCACCTTCGGAGGCAAATACCAGCCAGCCGCTGGCCCCGTCTGGTGCGAGCACGGCCATCCCCAATCCACTACCCGGTCCAATTACCGCCTTCGGTCGTCTACCCTTCTGCTGTCCGCCAATCTGTCTGAGGCGCTTCAGCACAGGCAACGAACGAGCGAGGGCATGAAAATCGTTAACGACCGATACCGGGCAGTTCAACATCGTGCTGAGCCTGACAGCATCAAATTCGAGCGTACCGTTGGTGATCGTGCCGCGACCGTTGTGCACCGGACCCGCCACAGCAATGCAGCTGCCCACAAGATCACTAAACCCGAGTGCTCCTCGGGCCCATTCGATGAGTTCACCCGCATCACGTGCCTGCGTGGTCGGCAAGCTGGCAGTCTTGACAAGCTCACCCTCTGAACCCAACGCAAACCTGGCGTTTGTGGCTCCGACGTCAGCCAAAAGGAAAACCGATGTATTCATAAGGGGTATTTTCGCAGCTTCCACCTTTGAAAGCCCGAACGGCTTTGAGTATGGTCAAACCTGGGAATCGACTCCAACTAATTCAGGCAACGAACACCTTGCATATTCTGCCGCGCATACTTCTGTTTTTGCTCTGTTGGTGCCTACTCAGCGGCATTGCCAACGGCGCCAAACCATTACATCTCGGTAATCCCGGCGAACCGGAAACGTTGGATCCGCATCGCTACAACCTGCGGCTGGAAGAAACCATATTGACGGATCTCTTCCTCGGATTGACGACGTTCAACGCCCACGGAAAAATTGTACCTGGCGCAGCTGTTGCTTGGACGACGAGCAGCAACGGGCTCACCTGGACGTTCACTTTGCGTCGCGGGCTCAAGTGGTCCGATGGCAAACCGTTGACGGCTGGCGATTTCGTCTATGCGTTCCGTCGATTGTTGGCTCCTGCGACTGCAGCGAGCCTCGCCTACTTCATGTATCCGCTGAAAAACGCAGAAGCCGTCAATTCTGGCAAGTTGCCACCTGAAGAACTTGGCGCTCGGGCCGTGGATGAACACACCCTTGTACTCAATCTGCAGGCCCCTTACCCGCACTTGCCGGAGCGACTCCTGTACCCCACCGGTTATCCAGTACCGGAACACGTGATCGAACAGGTGGGTGACGCCTGGGTCAAACCGCAGAACTGGGTTTCGAACGGAGCCTATCGCCTGGATGACTGGCAGCCGCAATCCCACATAACGCTCGTCCGTAACGAGCACTTCTTCGAGCCGGTTGAGATTGCACGTGTCACCTACCACCCGTTGGCTAACGAACAATCTGCCTACAACCGCTATCGCGCCAAAGAGGTTCACGCCATCAGCAACTTTCCCTCTGGCGAGCTCGACCGAATACGCGAAAACCTCGCCAGCCACCTCCGCCTCTCACCACTGTTGAGCATCGTTTACCTTGTATTCAACACTACCGTGGCGCCGTTCGACGATGTACGTGTGCGTGAAGCACTTGCGCTGGTCATCAACCCGGAGGTCTTGACGGACAAGGTGCAGCGCTCGGGCAACATCGCCAACGGCAGTTTTGTACCAGCGAACGTCATCAACTACGAACCGGCAGTCATGCCACACCTGCACCTGAACGAGGCAGCGCGCCGTGAGAAGGCGACGAAGCTGCTGCGCGAAGCGGGATACGGAACAGACAAGAAACTCAAGGTGACAATGCGTTATGTGAGCGGTATAGAGGCTAAGAAAACCCAGCTCGCCATCGCAAGCTTCTGGAAGAACATAGGTGTGGAAACCCAGCTTCATCATGCAGAACTCAAGGTCCATTTTGCCGACCTGCGCCAGGGAGATTTTCAAGTCGCCCAGGCGGGATGGTTCGGTGAGAACAACGCCGAACACTACCTGGGGTTGTTGGTTTCAGATACCGGCAACGTCAACTACGGGCGGTATGCCAACCCGGCTTACGATGCGCTGATGCATGCGGCGGGACAACAGGCAGAAGTGACCGCGCGCAACAATCTTCTTCACCAGGCAGAAGCAGTCGGAATCGCCGAGTACCCGGTGGTTCCGCTCTACTCCGTGATGATCCGGCGACTCGTTGACCCCGCCATCACCGGCTGGCACGAAAACTCGAGAGACGTGCATCCGGTGAGATTTCTCGGCTGGCGTTAGCGCCGATGGTCCGCTATCTGCTGATACGGACGGGGTTAACCCTGCTCACCTTCTGGCTCATCGTGACCGTCGTGTTTTTCCTCATGCGTCTCGCCCCGGGCGGGCCTTTTGATGGAGAACGGCGTTTGCCCCCCGAGGTCGAGACGAACCTGCGTGCCGCGTACAACCTCGACAAATCACTACCGCAGCAATACATCGACTACCTCGGCATGCTCGTTCGTGGTGATCTCGGCCCGTCATTCAGACAGAAGGATTTTTCCGTAAACGAACTGGTGGCAATCGGACTACCTGTCAGCCTTACGATCGGAGGCCTCGCGCTCATCATCGCGACGACCGTCGGTATCGCCGTGGGACTGAGGGCGGGTTTATCTCCAGGCTCTCGAAAGGATATCGCATTGATGGGATTGACCAACATCGGCATCGCACTGCCTACTATCATCGTCGCCCCACTCCTCGTGTTGGTATTCGGGGTAACCCTCGGCTGGCTACCCACGGGCGGGGTCGGGAGCTTCTCTCATTACATTCTGCCACCTATCGCATTGGCATTACCGTTCACGGCCGCAATCGCGCGCCTGACTCGTGGAAGTGTCGTGGAGACCCTCTCTCAGCCACATCTCAAGACGGCGAGAGCCAAGGGACTGACCGAACGCCTGATCATTCGCCGCCACATCTTTCCAATCGCGCTGTTACCGGTGGTTTCTTACCTTGGACCCGCTGCCACCTCCCTCTTGACCGGATCGGTCGTCATCGAGCAGGTTTTCGAACTGCCTGGTATTGGACGCTATTTCGTCCAAGGCGCACTGAACCGAGACTACACACTGGTGATGGGCGTGGTGGTGGTTTATGCGGCATTGATACTTATGTTCAACTTGCTGGTGGATCTCGCGTACGCGTGGATGGATCCACGTATTCGTCTGCAAGAATGATCCGCTCGGCCATAACCCGCGCTCTGTTCGACACTCGCCTCGCGCGCACGTGTTGCCTCGTTCTCGGAGTGATCGTGCTGCTTGCGTGGTTGGGTCCGTTGTTCTCCGGCTGGGAGTTTGATGAGATTGACTGGGATGCCATTGAATCACCACCCAGCGTGGAACACTGGTTCGGTACGGATTTCATCGGTCGAGACCTTTTCGTCCGTTCGATGCTGGGCGCTCGCGTATCGTTGGGTATCGCAGTCGTTGCGACCCTGGTCAGTGTACTGGTGGGTATCCCGTGGGGAGCCGTGGCCGGTTACCTCGGGGGCCGAACCGATCAGCTGATGATGCGCATCGTAGATATGTTGTATGCATTGCCGTTCGTGCTGGTCGTCATCCTGCTCGTGGTAATTTTCGGTAGGAATCCTTATCTACTTTTCATGGCATTGGGTGCAATTTTCTGGCTGGATATCGCGCGCATTGTGCGCGGCCAGACCCTGCGCCTACGCGCGCAACCATTCATTGGCGCGGCACGTTTACTTGGCGTTTCAACAGCCGGCATCGTGCGGCGACACATAGTTCCAAACGTATTCGGACCTGCCCTGGTATACGCCACATTGACGATCCCGGGGGTAATTCTGGCAGAAAGTTTCATCAGCTTCTTAGGCTTGGGAATCCAGGAACCAGACACCAGCTGGGGGGTGCTCATCGCCGATGGAACACAATCCATGGAATCTGCCCCCTGGACGCTGATCTTCCCCGGCGCAATGCTCGCGATGACGATTTGGTGCACGAACATGCTGGGCGACCGTCTGCGCGATCAGATGGAAGCCGGCGCAGGCTATACTCGAAACTCTGCAGAACGCGCCCGAAGGAGGACGTAAGAACATGACGATAAGTGCAGGCCTCGGCATTGCGAATTTTTCATTTGATGACGCCGCGGGATTCTGGAAATGGGTCGATCTCTGCGACAACGGGGGTGTCGATTCGATATGGCAGAGCGATCGCATTATCAGCAAAGACGAAAACCTCGAGTGCATGAGTGTGATGGCGGCACTGGCAGGCGCCACAAAAAAGATCAAATTCGGCATGAACGTGGCAAGCCTGGGACTGCGCGATCCAGTAATAACCGCTAAAGCCTGCGCCACCATCGACGTGCTGAGCGGCGGACGCCTGCTGCCAGCGTTTGGCGTAGGCAGTGCGATCTCTCGTGACTACGTCGCTACCGGAACGCCCACCAAGGGGCGCGGTAAGCGCACGGCCGAAGGATTGGAAATCTTGTCGCGGTTATGGTCCGAGGAAACGGTCACCATGGAGGGAACTTACTACCAACTGAATGAAGCGAGCATTTCACCCAGACCCATCCAACAACCAATGCCGTTGTGGGTTGGTGGGTCGGCAAAACAAGCCATCGAACGCACGGCGCGATGGGGCACGGGATGGCAAGCCGGAATCGATTCCGCAGATCAGGTAGGCCCCATTATCGAAGGTATCAAGATACGCACCGCTGAACTCGGGCGGCAGATAGACGAAGATCACTATGGTGCCGGTTTTGGGTTCCGTTTCGGTACTTTTGATGAACCGATAATTCAGCGATACAACGAGTTGCTAACGAAACGTCTGGGGCGCGATCCCAAAGGGTTTACCGCCATCGGTGGTACCGACGAGATTATGAGTCTGATCTCGGACTTCCGCAAAGCAGGGGTACATAAGTTCATCCTGAGGCCAATCGCGTCGGGCACCACAGACATGATGGCGCAGACGGAGCGGTTGATCGAAGAGGTACTTCCCGAGGTTCGAGCGCTCAACCGATAAAACACAGGAGGGAACATTATGGACGCATCCGAACTCGAAGCGCGAATCACGCGCCTGGAAGATCTGGAAGCTATCAAACAGTTGAAGGCACTGTATTGTGAGATATGCGATGACAACCACAATCCCGACCGCATCGTCACTATCTTCACCGAAGATGGAATCTGGGAAGGGAAAGGCATTGGCACCGCTTCTGGTCATGCCGAAATTCGCGCATTGTTCCAGGGATTTCAGTCCATGATGAGTTTTTCACAACACATGACCATGAACCCCCGCATCGAAGTGCACGGCGATACCGCCAATGGCACGTGGTACTTCTTCGGCCCCTTCACTTTCCGGGAAAATAATCAGGCGAAGTGGCAGGCTGCCCGCTACTTTGAGGACTACGCAAAGGTAGACGGACAATGGAAGATCAAACATCTCCGCATTCGAGGTCCGGGTATGAGCGCAAACTATGAAACGGGTTGGGCTCGCGAAGGCTGATTCCTAATTCCTAATGGCTGAGCAATGCTCTGGCCTGGTTGACATAACCCCGATTCCAGGTGGGGCTTACGGTGAGCTCGTTGATGCACACGTGAGGTGGTAACTGTGCCAGGAACGCGACGATGTCTCCGCAATCCTCCGACTGAACCATCTTGGCACGATCGTCTTCGGTGACCGGAATCGGTCGATTGTCGAGAATCGGCGTAGCCACTTCACCAGGGCAAATCGCGCAGGCCCGCACCCCGTGCAGGCCAGCCTCCATGTTGATGCTTTCGTTCATCGCATTCATGGCGTGTTTTGCCGCAGTATAGGCAGGGCCGGTGACCATACTCACGTGTTTCCCAGCCCAGGAGGAGATATTGATGATGAGTCCATCACCCTGTTCGATCATCGTCGGCAACACGGCTTTGGCACAGTAAAACGAGCCATCGAGGTCTATGCGTATCACGCGATCCCAATCGTCCAGGGACACGTTGTGCCAGTTACGGTTTTTGATATTGATTCCCGCGCTATTGACAAGCACGTCCACACGACCGAACCGATCCATGATCCGTGCCGCCACGGACTCCACAGCGTCGCGATCTGCAACATCCAGCGGCTCGATGACACCACGGCCATCTACCCGTTCGGCCACATCATTGAGCTTCTCCTTGCGCCTGCCGGAAAGCACTACGTGCATACCCAATGCCGCCAGCGCGACCGCCGCTCCTTCACCAATTCCTGTACCCGCGCCGGTAATCCAGGCCACTTTGTCTGTCAAATCTCGCATGTCTTCCCCTTTTCGCTTCCAGATCATTATGGATAAATCGCTTTTCCAGATAAACTCTCACCTGGCGTACCCGCTCAGGAGGTGCCGTGAATCTCGATAAACATCTCAATGACATTCGTGTGGATGGCTACACCATCCTTGAGCATCTGTTGCCTGATGCATCCGTAGCGCAAATCAAGCAGGCGCTCAGCCCCTATCTCCAGCGGAAAAAGATGGGTCGCAACGACTTCGAAGGACTCTGCAGCGAGCGGGTGTACGCGCTGCTGGCAAAGGCACCGGAGATTGCGGAGATCATCGAGCACCCCACCATCCTTGCGCTGGTTGACGAGTTTCTAACGCCGAACTACCTCCTTTCCGCTGCTCTGGCCATCAACGTGCATCCCGGTGAGACACCGCAGCGTTTTCACTCCGATGACTCAGCCGCAAGCCCCCTACTGGCCCGCCCTCGCCCCATGGTGGGGGTGAGCACCATCTGGGCATTCGACGATTTTACCGAAAATAACGGTGCCACCGAGGTAATTCCCGGCAGTCATCTCTGGGATGAGTCGGTTAAGCCGT
>SMWK01000137.1 GCA_004356895.1 Gammaproteobacteria bacterium | reverse complement strand
GTTGTATTTGCCACTCAAAACCCCGGAACCGACAATACCCCAGGGAGTGACCGCGATGTCCAGGGACTTGGCCATCGGTAACAGCTCGCGTTCCACCGCGCGGTCGATGAGGCTGTAGCGGATCTGCAAGCCCACGAACTTGGTCCAACCCTTCAGTTCCGCGAGGGTGTTCGCCTGTGCGACGACCCATGCCGGGGTGTCCGATACACCGACGTAGAGCACCTTGCCCTGGCTGACAAGATCGTCGAGACCGCGCAACACTTCTTCGATGGGGGTGAGGTAGTCCCGGGCGTGCACCCAATACAGATCGATGTAGTCGGTATTCAGACGTTTTAAGCTGGCGTGTAGCGAATCCATCATGTTCTTACGGGAGTTGCCCGAGGCATTCACATCACGGCGACGCGTAACACCCGTGTATTTGGTGGCGATAACCATACGTTCGCGTTCACCGGCAATAAATTCGCCCAGAAACGTTTCGCTGGTGCCCGCTGCATAGACGTTGGCAGAGTCGATGAAGTTGCCGCCTGCTTCGCGGAAACCGTCGTAAACTCGCCGGCTTTCATCTTTGTCGACACCAAAGCCGGTTTCGGTACCGAAGGTCATAGCGCCGAGCGCGAGTTCAGATACACGTAAACCACTGTTGCCTAATAATCGATATTTCATGCCCGTCCCCGATTGCTGTATGTGATTAGGTTGAAACTAGCAATCTCGCGTCGTCTGGTCTAGCCTGCTTGAGATCGCCACCCATCTCTCGAGCGGTGCGTAATGAAGACTGATCTCACCAAAATCTAGCGGCTCGCCTCGCCCGCTTCGAAACTGAGGGTAACGCCGCGCCGCCTATTTCATCATATTTTTAGATGTGTCCGCACATTCGTTGTCGTGTGCCTATGCATTGTGGGAGCCGCTGTGGGAGCAAACGATGCCATACAGGGATGATAGAGATATCGATTTGACGGAAGTCAACTTTACCCGGGGAATGCTCGCCGGACTCGAGCAACGTGTATTACTCGATGCGTTTTCCGGATACGTATCGGCTGTGGAGGGAGTAGTGAACGACGGCAAGGAAGCGACGGTTTACCGTTGCCACCCCAAACCCGAAGTTGGTAACGGATACCTTGCTGCGAAAATGTATCGGGCACGAAAGTTTCGTGCATTCGGTAACGACGCGCGTTACGTCGATCCTTCTCGGGTGCGCGACCGGCGGTTGGCGAAGGCCATCAAACAACGCAGCCGTAAGGGACGTCGCGTATCCCATCGGATGTGGATCGATCATGAATGGCATGAAGTGGATGCGGTGGCAGATGCCTGGTTGCTGTTCTATCGAGACATGGAAAACATCTGCAGCTACTTTCGCCGCCAGGGCATGATCCTGGACACCCTCGATGCGGCGACCCGACTCTGGTCTCGGGTGCGTTAAGGTAATCCTCGGACTGGGGATCGGGACGGGTTTTCCAGGGACGCCGTGAATCCTTCCCTGGAGGCTTACTCTCGCCATCCCTGGCTCGAGATACCCTGGAAAACCCATCCCGGTCCCCAGTCCCGAATTAACTTCCTGGGGTTGGGGTTGGCCTTCGGTGCTGCGCGAATGTTGCGTGACGTGGTGTCTTCCATACCGGATGGGGGTTGGGGTTGGCTTTGGTGGTGCGAGGGGTTGAATGACTTAGGTCATCTAGGCCGGATTGTACGGATCACGCTAGTTGACAGGGATGTGGCTTTTGAACCATGCGAGGTTGTCGTTCATCACGTGCAACACCTGGCGCGGTTCCCTCGGTCCGTGGGGTGAACGGGGATAGGTCACCATTCTGGTTTCTATGCCCCGACGTTTGAGTGCTCGATAAAAAGCCGTGCCTTGACCCAGAGGGACCCGTGCGTCTGCGCGACCGTGTTGAATAAGCGCTGGCGTATTCACGTTTGCGACGTGCATCAGTGGTGAGTGCTCGCGATACACCGCCTCACGCTCCCAGAAATCACCACCGAAGTAGTGGGGCAGGAAATCAGCGATGTCCGCAGTGCCGTTGAAGGCAACGAGGTCGGTAACCGGCGCGCCGATGGAGGCCGCCATAAAACGATCGGTATGGGTGACCACCCAGGAGGTCATGAAACCGCGGTAACTCCAGCCCATCACGCCGAGCCGTTGCGGGTCGGCGATACCGAGTTCGATCACGTGATCGACCCCTGCCATGAGGTCTTGGAAGTCACCACCTCCCCAATCGCGTTGTAGTTGGCTTGGCGAAACTGGTACCCATAGCCACCGGAGCCACGTGGGTTAACGCGCAACACGGCGTACCCTGCAACCGCAAAGGCGGCAAGCGGATAGAGGCTGCGTGGATAGGCGATGAAGCTCTGGGTAAAGTACCCGGCAGGGCCACCATGAATCACCAGCAACAGCGGATAGCGTGTCCCGGGCTCGTAGCCGACCGGATAGGTCAGCAGGCCTTCGATTTCCTCGCCGTCTGTGGAAGCCCAGCGCAGTACCTCCGTCGTGCCTAAAACCAGATCCGGCTGGTGCGAATTGCTTTCGCTCACTTGTTTAGGCACGTAGCTGCGCAGGCTGGTAAAATAGGCTTCCTGAGGAGTTGTTGAATCCATCAGGGTCAAACCCAGGTGGCTGCCCGTGGTATTCAACCGTACAGAGCCAATGAGGCCTTGGGCGTTATCGAAGCGTTTGGGATCGCCACCACCGACCGGAAGCCGATACAGAGCAGTGGTCGTACGCGCACCTTCGGCGATCACCAGCATGTTGCCGTTCTGCCAACCGATGAGTTGGGGGTTTTCATCCGGGGTCTTAGCCAGAAGTTTCAAATGTTTACCGTCTGTACTTGCAACGCCTACCCGGGCTTGACGTATATAACTTGGCGGGAAGTTGGAGACGCCAAATGCAATGGATTTCCCGTCCGGAGAGTATTTTGGGGAGGATTCGGCTGAGTCGGATTGTTGGAATGGTCGCACCTCACTCGTTGCGATGCTGACGATAGAGATATTGGCGGTTGGCCAATCGTTCAATTCAGGTGTTCTTGTATGGCTGAACGCGATGAACTTCCCGTCTGGTGACCAATCGAAACCTGGCGCGAAGGAATGGCCTACGTGGAAGCTGCCCTCTGTCAGGCGCTGTGGTTGCGGTTCGTCGCGATCATCAGGCAGCGCGACCAACCATAGATGTTGATAGGTGTAGTCGGTGTCGAGCACGATGGGGTCGTCTTTAGCCTTCTCCCGCGCTTCTTTTGCCTCGGAGGGCTCGTCAGGCAGAAGGTAGGCGATGGTGGTGCTGTCAGGTGACCAGCGAAAATCGCCGACGCCGGATTTAACATCGGTAAGTATCCGGGGACCGCCGCCGTCGCTCGGAATGATCACGAGGTTCGACTTACCCTCCGGCTGCGTTGCTGTATAGGCGAGCCAGAGCCCGTCGGGTGACCATCGGGGGTTGCTGGCACTCTGTTTTCCATAGGTAAATCGCTGCCGGGTCGATGCGTCGGCTGGTGCAACATAGATGGTGTTTCGGTAGGTACTCTCGTCCTCGGTCATCACCGCAGAGACCTGCACGTACGCAATTTGGTTTCCGTCCGGAGAGACGGCGACGCTTGTGACCATGGTGCCGCTCACCATGAGGTCCGGGGACCAAACAGCAGGAGGCTCGGCGGCCCAGCTCATCGTTGAGCAACATAACACTGAAAGGATGATTGTTCTCATCTTGGCTCCGTATCGATTTGCAGATCAGTAAGCGTATTGGTCAACGCGGCTTTGCGCCTGGGAGAGGCCTTTGCCTCGAATGGGGTCCGGGTCGAGCCAGGCGTCGACCGCGTCAATTTCGTACCCGTAGGCGAGATCCCCTTTGCTGGCGGTTAGTTCCGCGATCGTATGCCACTCACCCGGATAGGGTACCGGGAAACCTAAGCCGCTCAGGTTATACCCGTATATTCGGCACAGGTGATCGGTCTCGGAGTAGTCGCCGATATATGAAACCCAGGGTGGCTCAATGCGTAACTGCTCGCGCAGGTGGTGTTGCAAGGGAGCGATCATATTGCCTACGTCCCAGTCGGGAATGGCGCGCTCGGTGAACGTGCTACCACCGGGCAGCATCCATTGAGATTGCTCGTTTTTCACCAGCAGCACCTCGGGCTCACTTTCGGCATTGCGAAACAAAACGAGGCGGGTGGTACCGATGGGTTTGTTGCTGTGCACCCCGAGCAGGGCCTGACCGGCTGGTGACAACGCGTTGAAGACATCGTCGTCATAGAGAAAGTATCCTGTGGCTGGTGGCGCGTTTGCTGCCGCGTACTTGTTGAACAGCCCTACCCGGTGCCGGTCGGATTTATTCGGTGCGGCACGATGCCACAGATGCATATTCATCAGCAGTAGATCCCCCCGCTTGAGTTCGGGGTCGATGAAGGTTGCGGCAGGTGGCTTGATGGCAGGCTGTACGCAAAGCGCTCGCTCCGCATCGGCGTGAATTCGATCGAGACGATGTGAGCCGGGTGCGATAAAAATTTGACCTACCTCGTCGTCGAAGTCGCAAAACGGCACGATTGTGAATAGCCAGTTCATCGAAGAGCCAACAGGCCGCCAGCGTTTGTAGTCGTTGTGTGCGGGAATACCCCCGCCGCCCGGTGTACGGTCGTAGATGACGTAGGCGGTGAGGCGTGGATCGTCGCCGAGTAGTTTGGTGACCGCTGGCACGATGGCCGGATGCTCGACGATGAAAGCCAGATCGGGATCTTTCAAGCAGTTGTTGGCGAGCGTGTACCGACCCGGCTCGGGATAGTTGAGTTTCTGCAACGTGCCGTCCAATGGTGGGTTGCGCGCAAAACCACGCTCCAGACGCTGCACGTCCACCTCCGGTATGGCGCTTTTCAATTTGAGGAAGCCGTTGCGTCGATACGCATCGATCTGTTCGGTGGTTAGCATTTCCGGTTCACCCGTTCCCTTCGTTCCTAGCCTGGAGGGGTGATTCTACCGTGCGCTCCCCACACCTCCTACTAGAACCAACTGCGACTCAACCGTCTTCGCGGGGGTTTCCTCGCAACTTCTTCAGCGTGCCGCGTTTTTTCTTGATGTCCTTGCGAAGTCTCTTCTGTGCGCGCGACGGGCGTGTGCTAATGCGTTTTTTTGGTTTGATGATTGCGCGTTCCACCAGAGTTGTCAGGCGCGTGAGTGCATCTTCGCGATTGCGCACCTGGCTGCGAAATCGATCGGCGTTGATGACGAGTTCGCCACGCGCATTCACCTGGTGACCCGCCAGACGTATCAAACGTTCGAGCACGCGTTTATCCAATCGGGTTTTGGCGAGTTGCACCCGTAGCTGCACAGCAGTGGATACTTTGTTCACATGCTGGCCACCGGGACCTGAGCTACGCACGAACCGGTAGCTCAGCGCGTTTTCGGGGATGTCCGGAACGGATTTTGGGTTATGCATATCGACTGCCAAAACATCAAACCCACTATCGGTTAGACAACAATAGCCTTGCCAATGACTTTGCGATCGATGATCAACTGCAGTGCGTCCGCCGTCTTATCGAGGGGTATCCGGTGAGAGATATATGGATGGATGCGTCCGGATACCAGCCAATCCAATAAAATGGCACCGTTCTTAGCTGCGCGCTCGGGATCGTGCCGCTGTAAACCACCCATCGTGTAGCCGATGACCGACGCGTCCTTGATCAACAGGTGGTTGGTTTTTGCCAACGCTGCACGACCGCTGGTAAATCCTACGATGAGGATCCGCCCGAACGGTGCAATGCAGCGCATGGATTCGTCGAATACGTCTCCGCCGACGGGATCATATATGACGTCCGCCCCCTTGCCATTTGTCAGAGCCTTAACCTGTTCTCTGAATCCATCGCGGTAATCAATGCCATGATCACCACCCATCTCTTTGATCGCAGTGAGCTTGTCCTCGCTACTCGCGGTGCCTATTACGCGCGCACCCAGGAGCTTTCCAATGTCTACCGCCGCAAGTCCCACCCCACCGGCCGCGCCGTGCACCAGGAGCGTCTCCCCAGCCTGCAGGTTAGCCCGCTGCATGCCGTACAACGCAGTTGCGTAGTTGCCCCTGAACGCTGCCGCTGCTTCGAGATCCGTTCCTGCAGGAAGCAACGTGGCACGTGTGGTCTTGACAACTACCTCCTCGACACAGCCACCTGAGACCAGCACCGAATCGCCGACGGAGAAGTCATGCACTTTCGGTCCGATCTCGGTGATCACCCCGGACGCTTCGCCCCCGACGATAAACGGTAACTCCGGCTTCGCCTGATACTCGCCTTTGATCATCAGGATATCGGTGAACGCTACCCCCCGAGCCTTGAGTGCCACCTTTATCTCACCCACCCCCGGCGCCGGTGGTGGGTCAATGTCCCTGACTACCAGTTGCTGGGGTGTCCCCAGTTCCTCACAGAAAACGGCTTTCATTACTTTTCCCGAAAATAACAGATGAAGAAATCATACCTGAAGGGAGGGTGTAAGGTGATCCCGGTCCCCGTTCCCGAATTAACTTCCAGGGGTCAGTGTTGGCTTTCAACGCTGCGGGAACGTTGCACGCTCGAGCCTTCCAGGCCGGACTGAATGCATCACTCCCGATCTATGAACCACCATCCGGACTACGAGGGAGTATGGCGCGTCCTATCGTATTCATGTCGGTGCCGAACCAGATCGCATTCGTCGCTGCATCGTAGTGCATGTGCCGAACCGTGCCGCCGCCGCTGGGAATCGGCGTTCTGCCGAAGAAGGATTCCGAACGTGGATCGAAGCCGACGAATTGATTTGGCCTGGATCCGGATTCCACCATCCACAGGCGATCGTCCGCGTCCACTTCCATGCCATACGGCCGGCTGCCGTTGCCGCCTGGCAGCGGCCATTCATCAACCTCGCCGCTGTTGGGGTTCAGGCGGCCGAGTTGGCCTCCGGCATAGTCGACATACCAGATCATGCCGTCGCTGGTTACCTCGAGCCGACGCGGGCGGGTTGCTGCTCTGGGTAACTCGATTTCTGTGAGTTAGAGGGACGTCGGGTTGATGCTCAGTAGCTTGTTGGTACCGAATTCGGCCACCCAGACGGTACCGTCGCCGGCAATGTTGATACCGTACGGTCGTGCTCGCGCAGTGGGTACGGGAAGCAGTTCCACGTGTTGCGTGGCAACGGTAAGCTTGCCGACGAAGTTGCCACCTTGAACGGTAAACCAGATGTTTCCGGTCGCGTCGAAAACCAGGGTATGTGGGTCACGGGCAGTCTTATCTGGCATCGCAATTTTGTTAATTACCCCATTCACGGTATCCATATAACCGATATGCATTCTGAGGTTGCCTGCATACCAGATCGTGTGATCGCCATCGACTATGAGGTTGTGCGGCCCTGTGCCCGGGTCTAATGTCAGTTGGCGGAAAGAACCGTTCTCCGGGTTGAATGACGCCACGTAGTGAAGCCGTTGGCCGACAAACCAGACCATGCCGGCGCTGTCAACATAAGGATCACGGGGTCGAGAGTTCTCCCAGGGTACCGTCCACTCCTCGATTGTCGGTGCATCTTGTTCCACCGCGCCTGCATGTGGCACAGACGCGAGTAACACGGCGGCGAGTCCTGCCTTGAATAGTCTTACCTTCGACATGTGTTCCACCCTCAATATTTGAGCTCCTGACTTCACGAGTTATACAACTAGCAGCCTTGCACGGGCAACCCACGCGAGGCGAGCTAACCATACGGACTGGATCAACAGCCCAATCGCTTCGCGTACTTCCTCTACGCCACGGCCTTGCATGTTCAGTGATGACAACACCTTGTCTGCTTCCAGTTCAGCGATGGACAGGCTGATGTATAGGGTGCCTGCAAAACCAGCAACAGATGCAATCGACAGTACGACAGGCGAGCTCTTCGAAAACAGGTGCAAGAGCGTCAGAACGAGACCGGTCCCATAGATCGTCATCCACAGCCAGCCGTCGGGGTCGTTGTATTGAACGATGATGCAAAGCAGCAACACCAGCGCCATGGCGTAGCAAGCGCTAGCTTGCTTTGCGCTAAGGGTCTCCACACCACTCCAGGAAGGATATGAAACAGATTTCAGGTAACGACATGGGTTCGCATAATCACGATTAGCTGTTGGTGCTGATTTCCTATTCTGCAGATCGAGCCAACACAACCTCGATTTCGACGAGCATTCCTGGTGCTGCGAGCCCGGCAACCTGCACCGCCGAGCGCGCTGGAAGATTCGGTTGCGCCTCAGTGCCGAAGTGCAGGGTGTAGGCGTTCATGAAACCCTGAAAGTCCAACCGCCCTTCCTGCTCGGGCGTGCCTACTAAAAACACGGTCATCTTCACCACATCACCGAACCCGAGGCCGAGGTTTTGCAATGATGCATGCATGCGATTGAAGACTGATTTTGTTTGAGTTTCGGTATCTCCCCAGAATTCCACACTGTATCGCTCCGCATCCGGATTTGCCGGCTGAGGCGTGGTACCGCTGTGGTAAACGAGGGTGGTACCAGCGGGAATCTCCACCGCTTGAGCGATCGGGAAAGTAGAGTTGTTGGGTAGCGGATACCGTGTCAGTTCACCGGCGAGCGCAGTGCCCGCAAAAACCATTGACGCAAGAACGATTGAGATTTGCATGTGTGTTCCTCTACTTGGCGGTTTGCAGCGTGTTGATGTAAGCGACGACGTCGGTTACGGCGCGTTTGTCGGCCAACACCAGAGCGGATGACCGCATCTGCGCACCCCAGGCGTCACCGGGTGAGGAGCCGCGGATGCCGGTCTGATATTTCTCGAGCTGACGTACCAGATACCAGTCGCTTTGACCGGCGAGTTGCGGCGCATGCAGAGCCTCGTCACCTTGTGCTCGAGGTCCGTGGCACACCGCACAGGTGCTGTAGAGATTTTCCCCTCTGATTGGGTCGCCATGGACTGTTGCCGGAGCCGCATGAGTTGGGATCGACGTGACATAGGCCGCTGCCTGTGCGAGTTGTTTGTCGGTCAACACGACGGCCATTGGCTTCATCTCCATGCCGGTAAGATCATTGCTGTGTGAACCTCTCCAGCCGGACTTGAATGCCTGTAGTTGGCTCAATACATACCACTGCGCCAAACCGTTGAGCTTGGGCGCATCTACCGACTTGTTTCCTTTGAGCTCAACCCCGTGGCACACGGTGCAGTATACGAACTGCGTGGGTGTTAGGTTATATTCGTCTGCCTGGGTCGGCACGGATACACTTACACCTAGTGCGAACACAATCCAGCGCATTCTCATACTCCTCAGGCGTTGGCAACCGCACCTGATAACTCGGTGCGAACGCGATTGTTGAGATGTGCGAGAGTCCAATGTGCGGACGACATCGCGCCTTCCTGCCAGCCTGG
>SMWK01000136.1 GCA_004356895.1 Gammaproteobacteria bacterium | reverse complement strand
CTATCTGCATTACACGGACCGTTGTGACCACTGCAACAAGATCAGCCGCGAGGTGGATCGACCGGTGTCGATGAACGCGCTCATTCGCGGCAGGATCAAGGACGGCAAATGGGTGGACGAAGAGACAATCTGGAAGGCGGATATCGAATCTTACTCGCCCGCTTCCGACGTCGCTGCCGGTGGGCGCATTGCCTTCGATCCGGACGGCTACGTGTTTATCAGCGTAGGTATGAAGAGTATGGCCGGCATCCAGGATCTTCGCTCGCCCCATGGAAAAATTCACCGCTTGCACGATGACGGCAGGATCCCGTCAGACAACCCATTTGTCGACGATCCGAATGCGGGCAACTCGATCTGGACTTACGGCCACCGCAGCCCCCAGGGTCTCGAATTCAACACCCGAACCCGACAGCTCTGGGGTACGGAACACGGACCCCGAGGTGGTGACGAGGTGAATCTGCTCCTGCGTGGTCGCAATTATGGCTGGCCGCTCTATTCGAATGGCCAGAACTACAATGGCACCAAGGTTGAGTGGGGCAAGGAGTTCGGCATCGAATTCGAACTCAAGGACATCGAGCAACCGGTGGTCGATCTCACTCCTTCACCGGCAGTTTCTAGTTTTGTTTTCTACTCAGGTGACGCATTTCCGGCCTGGCGCGACAACATCATCGTGGGTTCACTGAAAGCAGCCGATGTCTACCGGATTGAGATCGCGGATAACAAGTTCGTGCACAAAGAATTACTGATCGAAAACCTCGCCAGGATTCGCGACGTGGAAGTTGGTCCCGGTGGGGAGATTTATCTCCTGCTGGAACACGCCTCGGGCGGTCAGATTGTCCGAGTTGTCCGTGCAGATCGACAGGTTGCTGCTACAGATTAAGCAGAGTGAATTCAGCGCAACCTGGTTGACTTTGATCTTGCTTTCCTCTGGACTCAATCCTGGACAATAGTGCATTGTTCGGTTTCACGGAAATCACAGGACTCAACATGAAATATCATCTCATCAGCTCCTACACCTGACCCTGGGTACAACGCGCCGTGATCGTAATGCGTGTTAAAGCCGTAGAGTTCGAGGTCACCTACATCAACCTCCGAGAAAAGCCGGACTGGTTCCTGGCGATTTCTCCCCACGGGAAAGTGCCCGTACTGCAGGTGGATGGCCAGCCGCTGTTTGAGTCGAACGCAATCGCAGAGTATCTGGACGAGGTTGTCGCGCCGCGCCTGCATCCGGAAGATCCAATTACCCGTGCACGGCATCGTGCCTGGACAGATTACGTACCGACATTTGCTTCGGGTTTGAGCGTCTACTACGCGAAAACTGCCGAAGTCGTCGAACAACGGCTGGAGGATGCGCGGGCAAAGCTCGGCAAGCTTACCGAGGCAATTTCTCAGGATGCGCTGCCAGGACCTTTTTTCGGTGGACAGGAACTGTGTCTGGTCGACGCGGCTTACGCGCCATTCCTGCAGCGATTTGTGCTGGTGGAGGGCTGGTTGAAAACAGGATTGATGAAGGAGTATCCAGAGATAGCCGCGTGGTCGGCTGCGTTGCTCGCCGATGAGCGTGTCATCGGCTCGGTGCCAGACAATTTCGAGAAAGAGTTTGTCGGCAATCTGCAACGACGGGGGTTGTATGTGGCTGATCTGATCCCGCAAGTCGCCGCTGGGTAGTACCTTAAGTGACTCAGACGAGCTTTACTGAAAAACAGCAACAACAACTCTTTCGCGATGGATTCGTCGTGATCAAAAATGCTGTCCCAGGTGAAATCACTCGTAAAGCCCGTGAACTGATCAGTGCCCAGTTACCGAGGGACGAACGCAGGCTGCTGGTGCCGCCGGAACTGGCGACCCATGCGGACGTGATCAGTTTGTTCAACGACACCTGCCTCGCCAGGATCATGCGTAACGAGATGGGGCCGTTTCCGGATGTAATCAGTTCACAGATCGCCGTTACGCCACCATTTAACATCCTGGGAGGCAAACCCGCTCCCCACGTTGACGGCAGCTGGAGTGGTGCAATACCGGATAGCGCTGATGAGATCGATACGGCAAGGGGTCGACCCAAAGATGCTACCCGGTATTTTGGCGAGAACGACGACCTGCGCGGCACCAATGATGGCCAGCTGTGGCAAGACCCCGACAGAACAATCTCACTCGGTAGCTACACCGCATTGGTCGGCGTGGCATTGAACGACCAGCGGCAACCCGGCAATGGACAGCTTGCGGTCCTCAAGGGAATGCATGAAGAAGTGGAAGCCGCATTTCGCATGCAAAGGGATTCCGGTGGGCCAATAGGTCCGGAAGGTCCAGGTTGGCCACGCATCAAGGTCACAAAAAGCGGGGGTACCTTTTTGAACGGCCTTCCTGAGACCGTGCGCACCCGTGCGAGACGAGCCGCAAACGACAGGGCGCCAGTGGATGGATGGCCCTGGCCAGAGTTAACGCCAATACTGCTCGATCAAGGTGATGCAGTCATCGTTTTACACAGTTGCCCACATACCGCAACGCCCAACCACGGCCCGCATCCTCGTATGAACATCTATTTTCGCATCCGGCGTTTACGAGAAGGCAACCCTCATGAAGGAACCCGTCGCGTTGGCCACGGGGTTAGTGATCATCCTGATCGAGGCTACTTCGGCCAGTTCCTGGAATACCCACCCTCATACAACCCCTGGGATACGTCAGTTGCCAAGCTGTGTGACCATTGGAGCGAATGGGACGGCATGCAGGAAATAGTAGCCGCAGCA
Source organism: Gammaproteobacteria bacterium (assembly GCA_004356895.1). Lineage (GTDB taxonomy): Bacteria > Pseudomonadota > Gammaproteobacteria > Pseudomonadales > Azotimanducaceae > SMWK01. Next base: position 3,640 of record SMWK01000136.1, on the reverse strand, counting down.
CGCTTACCCTGACCCCAAACCGCGACCTACGCTGGTGGACCTCATGGAAGGGTAAGTTCAGAATAACCCTGACTCAGATAGCGGGATCGTCGATGAGAATCACCCGAAACGTAACGACGCAAACGAGCTTAACGTGCGGCTCTTTGACGGTGTTACTGTTGATCCTGACCCTCGCTCAAACACCCACCGCCCTGAGCGCTGGGCTTGAAGCCGGTGTGGGAGGAAACTGTTCGGACGTGAAACAGCAGATCCGCAGGGATTGGTTCAGTGTGAAAAAATTCTTTCAGCCCAACAGCGAGAACCTGAAGCGCCCGAGGTCAAGAGACTTCTTCTGTATATCCCCCGCTTACGCCCGCGAAGCCTTTCCGCAACGTTCGGGGTCTATCTCGCTGAAGTGTTATGTGATTCAAGGTCAACACTTCTGTTGTGACTCGAGATTGCAGGCTTGCGCTGGCTTGTAGGACACCAATAGCGACGTAGCCGGATGACCAATGCGCTCCCGTTTTGCCGTTATCATGAGATTTTGCAATACTTCACTGGAAGGAGACGACGATGACAATGAAGAAGTACATTATCGAAAGAGCCCTACCAGGCATTGAGAACTCGAGCCCTGATGAATTGCGGGAAGCCGCACGAACTTCCAATGCCGTGCTGGAAGAGTTAGGTCCCGAAATCCAGTGGGTAGAGTCCTATGTTGTCAATGACATGACCCTCTGTGTCTATATGGCCAGGGATGAAGACATCATCAGGGAACATGCCGAAAAGAGTGGATTCCCGGCAACTAAAATCACCGAAGTAAAAACAATGATAGGTCCGGGCACGGCCGAGGCTTAGTTTCATCATCTTGCTTGAGACGCGCCCCCACCCCTGGAAGTAGTTTCTCGACGATGTATTGTGGTTTGGAAGAGTCAGTGAATGGCTACATTTGCCTCTGCTTCCAGGAGAGTCTGTGACCGACATTTTTGTCAGCTATGCGACCAGCGACCGCGAGCGGATCATTCCCCTCGTCGAGACCTTCGAGGCCCAGGGCTGGTCTGTCTGGTGGGACCGCCAGATTATGCCAGGCACAAGTTTCGACGACATGATCGAGCAGGCGATTTCACATGCAGCCTGCGTCGTTGTCGCCTGGACTGAAGCGTCGGTAAATTCGGATTGGGTTCGAACTGAAGCGCTTTTTGGTCTCGACAAAGACATCCTCATCCCTGTCCTTCTAGACGACGTCGAGTTGCCGCTTGCCTTTCGCCGGACACAAGCCGCGAAGCTCATCGGTTGGACAGAACAAGAACCGAACAATGTTGATCTGCAACACCTTCTTCAGGGTATCGGTCAGTTAATCGGGACGACACCGGACACCCATGAGTCACCCAGCCCAAGGGGGGATGAGCGTCCCTCCATTGCCGTCCTTCCTTTGAACGATTTGACCAATGATCCCACGCTTCTTGGCCTTGCCGAGGGTATGACAGAAGACATCATCACCCATCTTGCCCAGAACCCTACCTTCTTCGTGGCGGCCAGAAACTCGAGCTCCCAGTTCAAGGGGGGCGCATCCGACGTCCATGAAGTGGGCCGGACACTTGCCGTGCGTTATGTGCTGGAAGGCAGCGTCAGAAAGGTGGGTGGCAATATACGAGTGGTTGGCCAGCTCATCGAAGCCGAGACCGGTGGCCATATCTGGACGGACATCTTCAATGAACCGATTGAAGATATCAGTACGGCACAGGATATTCTCACGGAGCAGATCAGTAATGCGGTTGCTGCCGCTGCCGGAAACGACAACTTCCAGCGCATCCTCCGCACGCCCCGGGACCAACTTGGCCCATGGGGCCTCCTGGCGCTTGCCGCTGCAAGCCCGGTAAATAACCGGGAGGGCCGGGAAAGGCGGCAAAACCTGATCCGTAGTGCCATCGCACTCGATCCTTCGTCAGGCGTAGCTCATGTGCGCCTGGCTGACGTGCTCGCGCAGGATTTCGTTGCCGAATTCAGCGAAGATCCCGACGCCGATCGCAAACAGGCGCTGGTCGAGATTCAATCCGCAATGAGACTCGCACCCAGAAATGCTGCCGTTGTCGCTATTGCCGCAACCACTTATATGAACCTCGGCGAGAAGCGGCGTTCGATCTCGCTTGCCAGAAAAGCCCTTGCTCTTGCACCCATTGCACCTTCAAATTTGACACTCGCGAATGTTCTTTTGCGTGCTGGTGAAGCCGCAGAAGCAATATCCATATACCAAGAACTCACCGCAAAGGCACCCAAAGACGTAGGTCCCAATCATCGGGGTCTCGCAGTAGCCTACTGTATTATCGGCGACTATGAGAAGGCACTTCCCCATGCTGAAGAATGGGAGCTTTGGTCACCGGGGGAGTATGCTGCCTGTCTTCTTCAGGCCAACTTGCTCGCTCTCCTTGGGGAGAAGGACGCGGCACTTGCCGCGATCGAGAAAGTACGGGTGACCATACCAAGTTTCCGTCTGGAACAAGGCATCGCACAGATGGCAAGAGGACAAGCCACCGAAACGGCGAGGGAGCATGTGACTGCGGGTTTGCAGCTGATGCTGGAAAAAGAACAATCTAGCGACTGAACAAGAATAATTGCGCCAGACTCAGGCTGACACTCTCGAGGTGCTCGAGTCATATCCGACATAAAAGAACAAACAATCGCCCGCACCGCATCACTGACGGTTGTCGCTATGTTTGCTTTCGCAGCCAACTCTTTGTTGTGCCGGTTGGCTTTAGCCGAGGGTTTGATTGACGCCGCAACCTTTACTTCTGTCAGGATCATCGCCGGGGCAGTGACGCTGGGTTTTATCGTGTTGTTGCGGAAAAGAACACACGAGCGCCCGTCGACCAATTGGCGTACCGTCGCAATGCTCTTTACTTACATGGTTTTCTTTTCCTTCGCGTATCTTTCTCTCAGCGCGGGCACCGGTGCACTACTACTATTTGGCTCAGTTCAGCTTACGATGTTCGTGGTGGCGCTCCGCGAAGGAGAACGATTTCCGCTGCTTTCCTGGGGAGGATTTGCTCTCGCATTACTTGGACTGATCTTTCTGGTGCTCCCGGGAGTAACCGCACCCAACCCATTGGGGGCGATCCTCATGACAGTGGCAGGGATCGCCTGGGGGGCTTATTCGTTGATGGGCAGGAACGTCGCAGACCCCCTCGAGGCCACCGCCAAAAATTTCATGTACTCAGTACCACTGGTACTGATGGTCAGTCTTTTCTTTCTTCCAGAGTTCAGTAGCTCTTATGGTGGTCTGGCCCTCGCAATCGCATCAGGTGCCGTCACCTCTGGTTGTGGCTACGTTATCTGGTACGCGGCGCTGCCGGGGCTGACGGCCACGCGCGCAGCAACCGTTCAACTCTCCGTGCCGGTAATCGCGGCTTTCGGCGGAATCCTCCTGCTGTCCGAGTTGATTACCCCGCGTCTGTTACTGGCTTCTGCTGCGACGCTGGGTGGTGTGGCAATCGTGCTGGCCCAGCGTTCGGAACAGCGCAAACAGGTTGGCACCTAACCCCGCCACTCGCCGATGTGTTTGTCGAGAAAATCCAACAATGCGCGGTTGAAATCGGCGCGGTTTTCTTCATTGAAGAAGCCATGACCTTCGTTGTCTTTTTCCATGTACTGTGGCGTGATACCAACG
>SMWK01000135.1 GCA_004356895.1 Gammaproteobacteria bacterium | reverse complement strand
GTCGCTCTCTCGGGCAATGTTTTGCCCGGGGCGTTGTTAGTACTCGGTTTTACTTTGGGTGCGGTCGGGCCGGGATTTGTCATGGGCACCCTCGGTGCCCGTATCGTGGTGTCTGTGGGTGCTGGCGGGTTGTTCAGTGCTGCAACGTTGACCGGTCTATTACTTGGCATCCGTTATCTGCTAGACACGGCGCTCGCACCTTGGCTTGGTGGAGCAACCGACAGATATGGTGTTCGTCGTGCATCCATGGTTTATCTATGTATCGGTGGACTTGCCCTCGTGATGGCGTCGATGCGACCACCGCTTGCGGTGTTCGTGGTGGCGATCATCGTTTTTTTCGTTTGTGGCACCGGCTTGCAGGCGGGTGTTGCAGGTACCGCGAGCCGCCAGGGCTCCGCAGCTTTTGCGCGTTATGTGACAGCTTCAGATTTCGGCTCGGCTTGTGGTCCGCTGCTGGGTTGGCTGGTGGTGGCGTGGCTCAGTGACCCCGGGCTGTCTCTCGGTTTGGGTGGGATCCTCTACCTGCTGGCAATAGCCCCAGCTATAAGGCTTCGTCTTTAGATCCCGGACAATAAAAGTGCGGCAGGGTTTGAAATCTAAGATCTCCAACCCTGCCCGCTAAGTTTAGGAGGGGATGATACGGAGGGATACCCGAGGAAGGGGAGGGGAGGGAATTTCGGGTACCCCTCAACGATCATGGTGCTATGTTACTTTACGTAACACAAATTGCAACCTTAGGTAACGCAACGGCTTGTTGCGTTAATGCAACACTATTATCATCCAGGGATGGATTGGGACGACTTCAAGTACTTTACGGCCGTCGCCCACTCGGGATCTGTTCGTAAAGCCGCCGGGCAGCTTGGGGTGCACGCGTCAACCGTGACCCGCCGCCTGGATCAGTTCGAGCGTCGTTTAGGCGTCAGGCTTTTCACTCGCACATACAGTGGCTTGCAGATTACCCCTGAAGGCGCAGAAGTCATTCAGCAGGTTGATGAGGTTGCAGCGGAGCTCAGCGAAATTCAACGGCGCCTGCAATATCGCGATGCCGACATGGCCGGCACTCTGCGAATAACAATCGCGGATGTCTTTGCGGAGAATCTCCTCACTCACGATTTTGCAGAGTTCATCGCTCGATATCCGGAGGTGCAGCTGGAGTTCATACCGGCATATCGGGACCCTGATCTGGATAGGCACGAGGTAGACCTCGTCATTCGGGCAACGGACAACCCGCCGGATCACCTGATCGGACGCCGGCTCGGAAAGGTACTTGCTGCCGTATATGGCAGTCGCCACTATCTGGTCGAACACGACCCCTGGACCAAACCCCGGAATTGTGTATGGATAGAGACTAATCTGGTCACGGGTGTAGTCACGAGCGTAGTCACGGGTCCGGGCACGGACGCAGGGGCCACGCGCGAAACCTCGGTGAAGATGCAGCACTTTGCGACGCTGCCCGATGGCCCTCGTGCCAGCAGCTTGATGTTGCAACTTGCCGCTATCCGAGGAGACATGGGCATCGGAATACTACCCTGCGCGCTGGGTGACCCGGATCCAGAGTTGATGCGGCTACCCGGTATCGGTCCGCTCGAATTGGCGGATGTGTGGATGTTCATCCACCCGGACCTGCGTAATCTCAAGCGCTTGCAGGCGTTGCTGGAATTTCTTCAACAGACCTTCCGCGATAATCAGGTACGCCTGCTGGGCGAGGTGGTGAAATCAGATATAAAGACGACATGAAGCAAAAGAATCCGACATCTCACAGTTTTTACTCACAGCGATTGCGACTGCATTACCTGGACTGGGGCAACGTTGCCGCACCGAACATGTTACTGGTGCATGGTGTGCAGGATCATTGCCACACCTGGGACTGGTATGCGCGCGCCTTCTTCGATGACTATCACATCATTGCTCCGGACATGCGGGGGCACGGGGATTCCGAGTGGGCCCGTGGTTCGAGCTATCACCAGATCGATTACGTGTACGATCTCGCGCAACTCATCAAGCAAGCGCAACTGGCACCCACCGTGCTGGTCGCTCATTCGATGGGAGGCACCCTGGCGGCACTGTACGCGGGTGTTTATCCAGAAACGGTCACCGCACTTGTGATCATTGAGGGCGTAGGAATGTGGCCAGGGAGATTCTCAGGCGCCCCTGCCCATGAGCGTGTCCGCCAGTGGATCGATAACAACCGCCACCTGGCGGGACGACAGCCGCGCCGCTACCCGGCGCTGGAAGAGGCGTATGAGAGGATGCACCGCGCAAATGCCCACCTGACCCAAGCGCAAGCGCGGCACCTGACGATTCACGGCAGCCATCAGAACGAAGACGGTAGCTACAGTTGGAAATATGACAATTATACGCACGCGTATGCAGCGTATGGTATTCCGGAAGAGGAAGTTGTCGCTTTGTGGGAACGCATCACCTGCCCGGTTCTCATCATCAACGCGAGTGAAGGTTTCCCCCATCGTATTGGCCAAAATGGCACTGTGCGGCACTTCGCCAACGTTCGGCTCGTGGATATCCCCGGGGCCGGACATTGGGCCCACCACGATCAGCTTGACGAGGTGGTCAGGCTTTCGCGTGAGTTACTGTCAGACTTGACGACTTGATAAGAGCGCTCGCGCCGCGCAGGCGGTTGCGCGGAAATCTATCTCGGGGCAGACTTAGAGCCGGCTCGACGGAGAAAAGCTTCCGATGAATATGGAGCAGCAATGCTTGGGGCGCCTGTAAGGCTTCGCTGCGAATATCTCACCAACCCGCTTGGTATAGACGAACTTCGGCCCAGACTGTCCTGGTGGGTTAACGATAAGCGTCCGGCCGAAATCCAAACTGCCTATCGTATTCTGGCGAGCAGCGATTGCGACAAGCTGCTGGCCAATGAAGCCGATCTATGGGATAGCGGCAAGATCGACAGTGGGCAGGTCCACGGTATCGAATACGCGGGTGCGTCGCTCGGGTCGAGCAGGTCGGTGTGGTGGAAGGTGCGCACGTTCGATAGTGATGGATTGCCGAGCCCATGGAGTGAAGCGGCGCTGTTCGAAACAGGATTGATCGACGACGAAGATTGGCGTGCACGGTGGGTCGGTGCACCACTCATGGGCAGTCGAGCGAGCGGTGCACACGTGCCCATACTGCGCCGGGCGTTCGAAGTGCAAGCGGACGTTCGTACGGCACGGTTGTATATAACCGCCCTTGGTGTCTATACCGCCGAGATCAACGGCCAGCGGGTATCGCAAGACACACTCGCCCCTGGCTGGAGCGATTACCGCCAGCGGGTCTACTACCAGACCTACGATGTAACCGGGCTGTTGCTTCCGGGTGACAATGTATTGGGTGTGATTCTTGGCGATGGTTGGTATTGCGGTGCGCTTGCCCTTGCGGACCGTGAGAATTATGGAAACCGGCCATTGCTCATCGCACAGCTCCACGTCACAACCAAATCCGGTGCTACGTTGGTCATTGGCACCGATCACCAATGGAAGTGGCAGCGTTCCTGGATCCTGCACTCGGATTTACAACAGGGTGAAAGCGTTGATGGTCGGCAATACTTACCGGGCTGGAGCACCCCGGAATTTACCGACAAAGGCTGGTATCCGGTTGTTGTTGCGGATCCGCCGCCATTACAACTGGTGGCCAGCATGAGCCCTCCGATACGGCCTGTGCGAAAACTTCAACCCCTAACAGAGCCGCTACGCCGCGTTGGGTCGTTGGGTGAGGAGCGCTTGATATACGATTTCGGGCAGAATTTACTAGGCAGAGTAAGCGTTTCGCTGTCGCTCCCGAGCGGCAGTCATATCAAGTTGCGGTATGCACAAAACATCAACGACGGGAGGGAACTCGCTCCACCATTTGATGCCGGAGTCGACAACTACACCGTGCGCGGTGATGAAAACGGAGAGTTATTTGAGCCGGAGTTCACGCTCCACGGATTTCGCTATTTGGAGATATCCGGAGAGTTCGCAAGGGATGGAATACTCGCGGTGCAAGCCATAGCGGTCGCGACGGCGCTTGCAACCACCGGTGAATTTCACTGCGATCATCCGTTGTTGAACAAACTGCAAAACAACATCACTTGGACTCAGCGCTCGAGTTTTGTCGACGTTGCGTTGGTCGGCATCGGCAGCGATGAGCGGTTTTCGCAAACTGGACCTGCCCAGACGTTCCTGCCGGCGGCTGCCTTCAACATGGATATCAGCGCGTTTGTCGCCAAATGGTTGCGCGATCTGCAAGATGCACAGCTCGAAAACGGAGGTTTTCCGCCTGCCGTTCCGGCGTTACCGCGAACTCCCATACTCGCCGGTGACGGTGGCGCAGGTTGGTCGGATGCCATTATCCATGGCGTTTGGAATCTCTATCGAATATTTGGCGATCGGCGTGCGCTGGAATTGCACTACCCGGTTGTTGTCGACTTCATCGCTGGATTGCGGGACCGTTACCCGGATCTGATTCGCCAATCCACCGACAATCCTCTCGTCCGGCCGTACGACGATTCGGCTGAAGATCTGTTGGCGACGGCAGTTTTCTATGCAAGTGCGAAGTTGACGGCTCGTATTGCCGGGGTGCTGGGCAAGCTGAGTGACCTGGAGATCTACGATGAGCTTGCCGGCATGATTCGATCGGCTTTCCGCAAGCGCTTCGTGACCCATGACGGGCGGCTGGTGGGTGATACCCAGACGGGATACGTACTGGCCTTGTTTCATGGGCTTGTCGAGGGAAACGAGCGGAAGTTGGCATTGGACATGCTCGTACGCAAGATCCAAGGTGATGGCTATCATCAGTCTATAGATCCCGTTGTCGCCCCGTTCCTGCTGGATGTACTGACGCGCGAAGGCCGGCTGGATCTCGCTTACCAGCTCGTCTTGCAGACGAGTTCGCCAAGCTGGTTGCACCCGGTCATGGATGGCGCAACGCTCTTATCTGGTGATCGGGGCGATGAACCCAACTGCGGAATTGCGGCGGGTGCGATGACCGAGTGGTTGTACACCACTATGGCTGGTATCGATTTGCACACCGATCTAGCAGTCGACACCAACGCTTATCGCAAAGTACGGATTCATCCGCGCCCTCCTATCGGGGTTGGTTTTGCGGAAGGCCCTTCCATTTGCTCCACCGAGGCATCTTTCGATAGCGTCAACGGCCGGTTCGAGGTTCGCTGGAATATCGATACAGAATATTTCGAGCTTCAGGTGGTGATACCGTGTAACGCCAGCGCCCAAGTCATCATGCCCGATGGGGTCGAGCATGAAGTGGTCGCGGGAAGCCACCGATTCATGATGGTTTTGGGCGATGCGGGTGACGGCATCCCGGTATTGAGAGAAGTTTCAGGCGGATAGGGTTAGGCGTACTCACAGTGGACGGCATTCACGATCTCGGTGGCAAACAGGGTTTTGGTCGCGTGTTGCGCGAAGATAACGAGCCGGTGTTCCACGACCGTTGGGAAGCAAAGGTGTTTGCGCTGGTGCGTGCCACAGGGTCGGCTGGTGCGCTCATGAACACCGATCAGTTTCGCCACGCCATAGAGCGTATTGATCCTGTTGGCTATTTGAGTCACGGCTATTATGGGCGCTGGCTCGGGGGAGTGGAAAACCTGCTTGTCGAGGCGGGTGTGTTGAGTCAGAAAGAGATCGCCACGAGAGCACTCGAGCTTGGCGCCGACCCAACCTGGCCAGTGGCAGCACGACCGGTTGCACAACCCGATGTGGTTGGCTACGAGAGCGAAGCGTCCGACTCGATCCGTCCGCTTGATACGAAACCCGTCTTTCGGGTCGGTGATTTGGTGCAGGCTCGCGGGGTAAGCACGACTGGACACACTCGCTTACCCGCATACATCCGAGGCCGCAAAGGTTCGATCACGGCCTGGCACAATGGCTGGGTATTGCCAGACAGCAATGCCCACGGTCGGGGAGAGAACCCGGAACATCTGTATACGGTGGCGTTTACAGGTTTGGAGCTGTGGGGAGAGGACTCGGAGCCAGGGCTTGTGGTGCATATCGATCTCTTCGAGAGTTACCTCATACAAAACTTAAGCAAGTCGTGAAAAGATGGAGGACGAGGTGAGCGAACACGAAAATCATCCGGCTTCGCAACAGTCAATCCGTGCGGAGGCTATCGAATCTCTGTTGATCGAAAAGGGGTTGCTGAGTGAAGACGCGGTGGACGAAGTCATCGTTCAGTACAATGAGCGGGTCGGCCCCATGAACGGTGCGAAAGTCGTTGCCCGGGCCTGGAAGGATCCTGCTTTCAAGTTACGGCTGCTTACCGACGGAACGCGTGCCGTGGAAGAATTCGAGTTTACCGGCGGCCAGGTTGAAAAGTTGGTAGTGGTCGAAAACACGCCAGCCGTGCACAACGTTGTCGTCTGCACGTTGTGCTCGTGTTACCCCTGGGCCGTGCTGGGGTTGCCGCCAAAGTGGTACAAAGATCCCGCGTACCGCTCCCGCATAGTGCGGGAACCGCGTCGTGTGCTGGCAGAGTTCGGCGTGCAAATTTCTTCCTCCAAAGAACTGCGCGTATGGGATTCGAGCGCTGAGATCCGTTACATGGTGCTGCCTGAGATGCCTTCGGACAGCGAGAGCACAAGTGAAGAGGAATTGGCGGCGCGGGTTACCCGGGATGCCATGATTGGGGTTGCGCTGTTGTGAGCACCGAACTCAGCGGCATTACTCAGCCGCCGATGGCCAACGGTGAACTCATTTTCGAAGCGCCGTGGCAGGGCAGGGTGTTTGGCATGGCACGGGCACTCTCGGAGGCGGGACTATTCAGCTGGAATGAGTTCCGTGAGTACCTGATCAAAGCTATCGCCGCAAGGGATCGTGAAGCCGAAGGCGACTATGCCTACTACGATCACTTCCTGGCAGCTCTGGAAACGTTACTGGCCGATAGGGGACTTGTGGCGCCAGAGCCGCTGGAGACTCGATGTGCAGAATTTCGCGCAAGACCTCATGGCCACGATCACGGCAGCGAATAATTCCCTGAATTAACGCATTACCAACAAAATAACTAAGGCTTGCACCCAGAACTGCTCCGAAGCCAACTAGCAAGCTACAACCCGCATCAGATTACCGGAAAAACCTTCGCGGACTGATCGAACGCATATAGATCAATCGACGATTTCCAGGGTCACGCGATTGAAACTTTTCTCCAGGTGCGGTGTACAGGCTATTTATGGATACTGCGAAATGGGTTCGAACGAGAGTTCCAATGAACCGCGACCGTAAAGGGCACGGACTGCGGGTGGTGAATCTGGAGGAACTCCAATGGCTACCGCGCCACGCGCGGGGTGACAGCGACGCATTTCCAGCGCTGATGAACGCCTACCGGGCACCGGTCTGGAACTACCTGGCGCGTTGCGGCGTTAATCTGCAGTTGCGCGAAGACCTGTTCCAGGACATCTTTTTGAAGATCCACCAGTCGGCACCCAGCTACCGGGCCGCATGGCCGTTACGTCCCTGGATATTCACCATTGCCGCCAATACCTTACGCAATCACGTGCGGGATCGGCAGCGCCACCGGCAGGTCTTTGCGCCGGACGAACTGCCTGATCCACCGGACCCCAGACCCCGGGTAGACGAAAGTGCGGTGATTGTCGAAACCAAAGCCTGGCTGGACAAAGCGATCATGCTGTTACCGTTTTCCCAGCGCGAAGTGCTGGTGCTTGTGACGCTCGAAAGCCTGCCGCTCAAGGAGGTGGCCGCCATCCTCAAGGTCTCCCAGAACACGGTAAAGACACGCCTGCGCCGTGCCCGCTTGAAACTCGCCGATATGCTCACAGCGCGCGAAACAACAGGACGCAGCGACGGAGGCACCGATGACTGAACACAGAGAAAACCTGGAACGCATTGACAAGGCGTTGGAAGATCTCGGACGTACCGATGCACCGGAACGCCTGGTGCAGGAAACGCTTAAAAACGTCCGCGACATACAAATCACCGAGCACGTGCCGAATCGTTATCGCGACCAACGCTGGGCCGGCGGAATAGCGGCAGCGGTGGTGGCTGTCTCCGCCCTGGGGATCGTCTTCCAAGAGTTCGGTTCCTACCAGAACATCATGTCGTTGCGGTTGGCTGAAAACGCTGAGGTTTCCCAATCCGGCAGAATTCAGGGCACCGCTGGTGAAGGCCTGTCGGAGGCAGACAAAGAGCGGCGCCTGCGCGGGGCTCGTTCCTCTGAAAGAGGCGCTGGCACGGGCTTTGGCGGCACTTTGGACCCTAAACTCGTCAACGATGAGCAGTTCGGTGACGAGAGTGATTTGCTGATGAGGGGTCAGGCAGATGATTTCGAAGCAGAGGAAGAGCGGGAGCTGAAGCGGTTTGGCAACGCCGTCGTCGTGGGTGGGCGGCTGAAAACAGCACAGGCAGCGGAGCCCCCGCTCGTTTGGGATTATCGCCGTTACCCAAGCAAACAAGAAATCGCCAAGCTGAATGACGGCGACCGCATGCGCAAACAACGGCCGCAATCAGCGGCGGAACCGAACGCCCCAGACGTATCTGATCGAAAGGCTGGGTTGGCGACTTCGGCCCTCAGCACGCCCACGTCAGAAATCATCGCCGCAAAAACCAAAAGCCGCGACGGGAACGAGATCGTCGACAATTTCAAGAAGGCAGAGCAAAGACAGTCGGCGGCAAAAGCCATTAACAAAGATGATATTCCCGCTACGACTCCCGCCATCCGCGCTACGGTGGAGGATTTGTTGTTCAACTTTGAGAGCGGACCGGTGAACGGGTCCAGGTCCACGACTGAACTTCATTTGGACGGCATTGCGGTGGGAAATCTCAATGCTCGTTTGACACCTGACGGCCGGATCGCCGAACGCTTTCTTGCCCAATACCGACTTCTGGATGACCTGGACTACCAGCAACCCACGGGTTACTGGGCAAACCGCTACGTCCCGGGAGATCCGGCAATGCACCGGCTCGAAGCCCAGTTGCGGTCGCAATATCCGCAGGCACTCGCAACGACTCTCGAACGTAATGCACAACCTTTCGACGCGCCGGGCACGGCGGCACTCGGGGTATACCTGCATGCAACGCAGACCGCCGTGGATGGCCCGTCCCGGGTGCAGGTGCAGGTGGGATTGCGGACGGCGGAGCGCCAGGGCGGACTTCGCTTACCCATGAATGTTGCCGTCGTGCTGGATCTTCCTGAGACGGTGAACGTCGCCATCGCTCAGCAGGCGCGTGCGCTGCTCATCGCCTTGAACGAACAACGTCAGACCGGCGATCATTTCTCGATTACTGTAGCAGGCGTGCCAGGAGGGCTCGTCGTTCAGCCGGATGACTACCGCCACGGCACGGTGGTGTCTTTTATCGAACGTCTGGTTGACGATCAACTTCCAGGCGACGCTTTGGATCTCGTTGACGCCTTTGTTACAGCAGTTGATCGATTAGCCGCAAACGATGACCCCAATGCGGTGCTGGGTTCCAGCCTGGTATTACTGGTGACCGCGGATGGCATCGATTCACAAACGCGGGAAAGTCTCGAAATTCTGGCGCACCAGAGTGCGGTGGCTGGCATGTCGGTGAGCGTGATCACGTTGGCCGGCGTGAATGGTTCGGATCTGGATGCCATCGTTTTGGCAGGCCAAGGCAGGCTGCGAGCGTTGGGCTCACCGGCTGACGCAGCACCGCTCATCGACAGGGAACTACATTCCGCCAGTCGCACCGTCGCCCGGGCGATACGTCTGCGAATTCGACTCACCCCCGGCGTTCGACTCGTTGATGTCATCGGCTCGGTTCGCCTGGACGAACTCGATGCCGAGCGCGTTCGCGAAGCCGAACGGATCATCGATACCCGGCTGTCGCGCAACTGGGGCATCGAAGCGGATCGCGGGGAGGATGAAGACGGCATCCAGATCGTGATTCCCGGCATGGCGGCCGGTGAAAGTTATGTGGTGTTGCTGGACGTGGTTGTGGACGGCCCAGGCACCGTGGCAGACGTACGCGTTCGCTACAAGGACCTCATTCAGATGAGCAACGGCGTTGCCCGCGCCAGCCTGTCACTGGGCGACGCCAATGCTACCCGCCACGTGCAGGGTCCGTTGGAGCGCAATGTGCTCAAGAACCTGGTGGCCTATGAAACTGCCGAAGCCGCACGGCGTGGTGGCCGTCTCCTCGCGAACGGTGAAACGGCGGCGGCCCGCGCCGAGCTCACTAACGCGCTGACTCTGATCAGCGGGCTGCGCGAGAGCGTAGTGGGTTGGGAAAACGATGCAGAACTACAGGCCGATGAGCAACGCCTGGCGCAGTTCGTCAGCGAACTGGATGCCGGGCGGATCAACATGCTCGTGGCTTCTCTGGAGTACGCGGCGTACAGGAAACTCCTGCCCGCCACGATAAACGAGGACTAACCAATGAAAGCAGTATGGTTTTTGGCCGGCTTGTTGCTGGCGTTGGAAGGCTTTGCGCAGGAAACCCCGGATCTCATGCAAACGCTGCCCAAGGTGGACACGGGCGGGGAAGTCCGGGTGCCACTGGCGGTGTATCAACAGATGTGGCAGTTGCTGCGTGAAGACCCGCGACCCGCGCCGGTCTCCCACGCCGTCGGCACCTCCAGCATCCGCGTTGAGGTCATCGATTTTGATGATCGCTCGTCGGCACGCATCCACGTCACGCTCGCCATCGAAGTATTTGAAAATGAGTGGACGCTTATTCCCGTGCTGCCGACCGGCGCGGCTCTGCAGTCGGCCGCGGTGGACGGTCAACCGGTACAGCTGGTACAGACGCCGGACGGTCTGGCCTGGAGCACGTCTAAAGCGGGCCGTTACACCATGCAGTTACGCTACGGGGTGGACGCACAACGCTCCGAAGCCGGTTATGTGCTGCCGTTGCCGGTTCCGGTTGCGGCCGCGACGGATCTCATTTTGAGCTTTCCCGCCACGGGACTGGATCTGGCCATCGTCCCAGCCGCGAACATGCAAACGACACAGGTCGACGGCCGCACCACCGTAACTGCGAGCGTGCCTGCAACGAGCGCCATCCTCGTGTCCTGGCGGGTACCCTCACTGCGAGATTACGCCATCTCCCGCGCACGTTACACGGGAAAGCTCGTCAATAAGGCGGTGATCTGGGAAGGCGAGTTGCAGGTGGAAGTTTTCTCCGGAAGTCAGCTCACCATCCCCTTGCTGCCCGTATCAGTAACTCTCGCTGATGTTGGTGTCGATGGTGAATCCGCGACGGTTCTCGAGCTAGACGGACGTTTTGCCACGGTGCTGCAAGGTCGTGGTTCGCACGTGGTGACCGTGCGCTTCCAGACTCCGGTGATCCAGACCGACGGCCCACCGCGTGTGGAGCTGTTCATTCCCAAGGTACCCGTGTCCCAGTTCGAACTGACGTTACCGGGACGCAAGGAAGTCACCGTTTCACCAAACGCCAATGTCATGACGAACGAAAGCAATGACACGACACTGGCGAGTGTGTTTGTCCCCTTGACGGAACATGTTTCGCTGCGTTGGGTAGACGCCGTGCCGGAGGACCTGCGCACGGCAGTTCGAGCCAATGCCGTCCTGTATCACGCGGTTTATGCGGAAGAGGGCGTGTTGCAGGTGGCCGGTACCGCTGTTTATGACATCACCCACGGGGAAACCAACACCCTGACCCTGGAGCTACCAGCGCGCGCCGAAGTAAACCGCATCGTCGCACCCAGTGGTGGCGTATCCGATTGGACGGAGGTCACGAGCGATGACGGCACACGCAAGACCATCACCGTGTTCCTGGACCGGGAAGTACGCGGTGAGTTCACGCTCAATATTTTCTATGAACAACTGTTGGGCACGGACACCACCGGCATCGAGATACCACTGCTCACAGGCCGGGACCTGCATCGGCAGCGTGGTATGGTGGTGCTACTGATCGGCAACGAGTTGAGCCTGAATCCCACCGTTGAGACCGATATCACCCGGGTGGGCGAGAACCAGTTACCGGCCTTCATCCGCAACGCGCTGACCATGCGTGTCGCGCATACCTACAAATATGTCAGTCAATCACCGGTACTCACCGTGGAAGCCGTAGCCCCGGAACGCGCCCAGGGCAAGTTCGACGCCCAGGTCGACACACTGTTATCAATTGGCGAGGTCACCCTAAAAGGCGCGGCGAGCGTCGAGATCGACGTCAAGTCCGGCGCGATCATGGCGCTGAACCTGCTGCTGCCGGAGAACCTGAACATCCTGGGTGTGTCGGGTCCGTCCCTGCGATCTCAAGTCGTGACCGAAACCGAGAACGGGGCTGGACAGCGCATCGCCCTGGAGTTCACCCAGGAAATGACCGGGCAGTTCCGCATTGAAGTGAACTACGAACGAATCCTGACCGACACGGAAGCGGATCCTATCGTTCCAACCCTGCACGTGGAAGGCGCCGAAGTGGAACGTGGACGCATCGCAATCGAAGCTTTGACTGCGGTAGAGGTACAGGCAGTTGTCGCGGAGCAACTCTCAGCGCTGGAGGTTAGCGAGCTACCGCAGCAGATGATTCTGAAGACCACCAATCCGATTCTGCTGGCCTTCAAGTACGTGCAGGCCAACCCACCCGCGCGGCTGCAGTTGCGCATCACGCGGCACGAGCAGATCGACGTGCAGGTCGCTGCTATAGAGAGTGCGGCCTACACCACGCTTTTCACTCGGGACGGCTTGGCGGTGACGACAGCCCACCTTGCAGTCCGCAACAGCCGCCGGCAGTTTCTCCGCCTGCAGTTGCCAGCCGATTCAGATATCTGGTCGGTTTTCGTAGACGGTAAACCGGCCAAACCCGCGCGCGCCGACTCGCAGCCGGAGGAGGACGGCAATACGGTGCTGATTCGAATGATCAACTCCGCCAATGCTTTCCCGGTAGAGATTGTTTATGCCACACCAGTGGATGCATTGAGCTTTTTCGGTGCAGTAGATCTGAGTCTACCCCGGCCAGACATGGTGGTTACCCATACGCGCTGGGACCTGTTTCTCCCCCAGGGCCCCGATTATCGTGGGCCGGATTCCAACATGGATATCCTCCACCCGGGACGCCTGGTGAATCCAGAAGTGGCAGCCAAGCTCGCGCTGTCGCGCACCGCTGACGCGCTGGCAATATACGGCCAACCGCTGCGCATCAACGTGCCGCAACGGGGGGTCCATTTCGCCTTCGAGAAACTCTACGCCACCCAGGCACCGCTTGACCCCTATGTGCGAATCGGCTACACGTCGGCGTCCGGGTACCGGTTGGGAGAACTGCTGGGTCTCGTCGGCATCGTGCTGATGTGGGCCGGAATATTCGCGTTGGGTGCAACGCAGATTCCCGTGCCGCGGCAAGCGGCAATCGCTGCCATCGGCGCCGGTGGTCTAATGGTGCTGATCGCGATCGGACCGCTTAGCGCATCGGTTACGCTGGTTGCATTGGTGGCCATAATGCTTGCGGCAGGCTTCGGAATATATCGTTCTCTGCCGCGTTTCCGCGCCTGGCGCGCCACCCACGCAACAAGCTAGTTCCTGTCCAGAATAGACGGGCACTAGTGTGATGGGCATGGATGCCCACTGCGTAGGCACCACGTAGGTGTCCTTTTGTGAAGGAAACTGCGGGTCTTACGGAATATCGGTTAACGCGTGAATTGACTCGGTTGTCCTATATGTTTTACAGTGTAGAGTATATGGGACGTCCAACTCTAGGCGACAAGCTCGAACTGATTGCCCTGAGTTCTGTAGCAAATCTACAGACTCAGGCTTACGGGTCGGAGATCAGGCAACTTGTGAACTCACTGCGCGGGTACGACTATTCGGTCGGCGCAATTTACACGACGCTGTCGCGTTTGGAGAAAAAAGGATTTGTTGTTTCAGAAATGACTGAACCGCTTCCTGTTCGAGGTGGTCGGTCTCGACGGCTTTTTCGGATCACCGGTCTCGGAGAAGAGTCGCTCAGGGAAGCACAGGCGCTGGCCCAAAGGGTCTGGAATATCGGATTAGGCGTGCCATCATGAACGCGAAACCACCGCGTTTGGCAGAAATAATCCTGACAAGCTTCATCACGGATAAGCGAATGGCGGATTCTGTTCTTGGCGATCTGGCCGAAGAGTGGCAAGAGCGCACCTCACGTCGAGGTTGTGCTGCGGCCCGAATCTGGTACTGGCGACAATGTGTTAGATCAGCACCTTATCTTGTAGCCGAATGGTGGCGTAGTGCGTCCGCTGGGGAGCTCGCGAGAAAAGTCAGTTCTTCGTTAGTGGTTTTCGGACTCGTGGGGCTTGCGTGTCTTTACGCTCATCTGGCCAGCATTGCGATAGCCGACTTCATAATTGGGATGCTGAGTGCTTCTTCAGAAGGAGGCGATCCACTCGTGAAGAACTGGGATTCTATCGCACGTCTTGCCGTGGTACAGAGCACGGGCTGGGGGCTGCTTGGTGGTTTTGGGTTAGCCTTGGTCGTCCGTAATGCACGCATGGTGGGGGTCGTGTTGCTGGCAAGCCTTTGGTTTCCTGCCACGGCGATGCTGATGGCGGTGTTGCCGGCACAATGGCCTGCGTGGGCACTTATTGCATTTCCGGTTCTGTTGGCGGGTGCGTCGATTGTTGGCGGTCTCGCCGCGACCTCGCTGCGCGGCCTTTTTTCGAAAAGGTACGATTCGACTGGTAATCCCTGAAGCGATTCTTAAGGTGCCTTTGAGACACGCAGCTTTTCAATTCTTAGCCCTTGCCGCTTCCCACAGCCTTGTTACCACTTTTGTCCCGATGGGAACCAGTTTCAACAAATTGACCTCTTGATACTTGCGCTCGATACGAAGTATTTACCTTCCCATTAGACTTGAGTTCGATCCTGGGCGATTCATGCCCTGGCTTGTGATCGCTGCAAGACTTTGACCAGGGGCTGCTTGCTATCCACCCCATCGCCCCTAAAACCAGTGAACGACCCACTCGGTTAGTGCTCACCTCTATCGACGTACTCGGACATTTTCTCGAACAGTACTTTTAAAATCACTTGTATCTTTCTCTTTGCAGCATTTCGGAAGCTAGAG
>SMWK01000134.1 GCA_004356895.1 Gammaproteobacteria bacterium | reverse complement strand
GTTACGACGATCACCGATAGACCGGCTGCGTGGATGTCGGCATGGGGAAAACCGGTGAAGAGACTCACGGCCAGTGCGCCCGCCGTCTCCATTTCACCCGCGCGCCGTTGCAACGCTTCGTTGGGAAAGTCGTCGGTTCCCTGGCGCATCACGTGGGGCAGCATGGGGGCGTTACCCCAGACCATGGTGGGTTTGGTGTCACCATCCAACGCGGAAAACAGAACCTTGGCTGCGCGCACGGCGGTGCTGTCCATATCGATATGTGGATACGTGTGATAACCGGCAACGACAGTTGCCTGGCTCACGATGGCTTCGGTGATGTTGGCATGCATGTCCAGTGAGACGGCAATCGGCAGATCCGGTGCGACGTGCCTGATGCGGTTCAGCAGTTCGCCTTCGCCGTCATCATAAGTTTTAGTGACCATCGCACCGTGCAGATCCAACAGCAACACCTCACAATCCTGGGCAGCGGACACAATCTGCTCACATATATATTCGTAAGCGTCATCTTCTACCGGACCGCTTGGCGCGGCGCCGGCGGCAATGGACATAACCATGTCGTGGCCGAGGTCCTCGCATACTTGAATGAAGCCACCGAGGCAGCTGGCCGTCCCGCGAAATACCTTCAGCACTTCGGCGCCCTGGCGGGGGTAGTCACGCCCCCCTGAAAAGCGGGCGAGATTGGTGATGACTGGCGAAAACGTATTTGTTTCGTGGCTCATCATGGCTATACCGACGCGCATGTTTGTTCTCCCTCCTGCAAAGTTACACTGCCACTATTAGCCCCGCGAACCTGGTCAGCAATTCAGTGTCCTTCCTAGAGCTGGCGGCCGGAACAACGATGGTTCCATTTGTAAAGCATCCTGGGCAGTCTTTGAACATAATTCGTTTGATGATAGATTGACGAAATGGAGAGCTACGGTGTCACAGCAACCGTTTGATGGCGTACGGGTGGTCGAATTCGGTCAGTTCGTCGCGGTACCGTTCGCGGCCCAGCTGCTCGCCGAAGGCGGCGCACACGTCATAAAAATCGAAGCGCTCGGGGGTGACCCGACGCGCCAGTTGCGGCCGTTGGCACCGGGCGAGACGCGCACCTTCTTATCGCGCAATCGAGGCAAACATTCACTACCACTCGCGCTGCGCGATCCTGGCGCAAAACCTGTTATCGATGCCTTGCTCGCGCGGGCCGATGTTGCGCTGATGAATTTCCGTCCCGGTTTGGCAGAGAAGCTCGACTTGGACGCCGTAACCTTGGCTGAGCGTTTCCCGCGCTTGATCGTTGGCACGGTAACGGCATTCGGCAAAGAGGGCCCGGATGCCGGGTACGCAGGCATGGACATCGTCGTCCAGGCGCGCAGCGGTTTGATGGCGGCAAACGGACGAATCGTCGACAACCGACCCGCACCCGGGGATCCGGTGAGCGCAGATTACATGTGCGCAATGACGCTTGCGTTCGGTGTCAGTGCGGCGCTCTTACGGCGGGAGCGGACCGGGCGGGGTGGCAGCGTTGATACGTCGCTGATGCAGGCGGCAATGACGCTTGCCAACAACCAGCTGGTACGCTCGGAGGAGCAGGACGGCCCGCGGCATCGTGCCGTGCTCGAGAAGCTTGCCGAGCAGCGCGCGGCTGGCGTTTCCTATGCCGACCAGTTGGCAGGCATACCATCGGTGCGTGCGTTGCCATTGATGAAGGTTTATTTCAGGACGTACGAGACAGCCGATGCAGTCATCGCGATCGCCTGCGGTAGCCATTCCCTGCGAGTGAAGTTTATCGATGTAGTCGGGCTCGCCGACCCGGGACTCGACGCCGTCGACGACAGTGGATTAGGTGCACACTACGATGTACTCATGGCGAAGATCGAAGTTGTGTTGCGCAACCAACCGAGTGCCGAATGGATCGATCGATTGCACGAGGTGGGTGTGCCTGTGTCTTTGGTGAAATTTCCCTTGGAGCTCTTCGACGACCCGCAAGCTGAGGCGAACGATATGTTTCACACGCTCGAGCACCCGACCGCGGGTGACGTCAAAATGTTATCACCGCCGGTGCGACTCGAAGAGGATGGTTTCACACCGGCAGCACCAACAGCCGCTTTAGGTTCGGAAACCGAGTCGATCTTGTTGGAACTCGGATTTTCGCAGACACAGATCGACGAACTGGTGGATGGGAAAGTAACTCATCGGGGTTGAAGAACGAAGATAGTCGCGGAGTAGGTCCGAATAACCCTTGACTTAAAGTTAACTTTAACTGGCAAGATGTCTCACTTTATCCAGTGAAGCGAGAACCCATGATGAGCCAGCCTTCCAGAACGACTGAACTGGCGTGCTCCTTAAATGAAGAAGACCATCGGGATCGGCGGAAATTCGTTCGGGAATCCCTGATTCCAAAAATCCTTGCAACCGAAAAATCAGCAACTGGTTTACGGCTGATATTCGAAGACACAGATAGCGTGAGATCAGCCGTCGAGTTGTTTGTGGAACTGGAAAGCCAGTGTTGTGGTTTTCTGAATTTCGCAATCACGTCCAGTAGCCGTGGACTTGTATTACTGATTGAAGGGCCTCCTGAGGCCAACCGCATTTTGGCAAAGTTCACCGCTGGGCTGACCAAGCCATGAACGCAATAAAGGGGCTTCATCGAAAGGAGACACACACATGAATATTGGCGATGTCTCTAAGCGGCTGGGTATGCCAGCCTCCACCATTCGATACTACGAAAAAGAAGGGTTGATAGAGTACCAAGCTCGCGTCTCAGGCCGCCGAAAATTCGACGATCAAGCCATAGTTACTTTGCAGTTTGTTCAATTAGCCCAGGCTGCTGGATTCACGATAACCGAAACTAAATCCCTACTTGAGAATCATCGCCAGGATCCGAGTCGAACAGGTTTGTGGAGGCCTTTGGTTGAGCAGAAACAAGCCAGCATCCAACAACAAATCAAAGATCTGCAACAGATGGATCGCATTCTGGATCAACTCAACCTGTGCGAATGTTCAACCCTGAAACAGTGTGTAAGAGCCGCACGCCGCAAGTCCGATATCGATACGTCAAATCATGATATCTATGCAAGTCATTGAAATTATTGGTATTGTCTCGGTTTCGATCATGGTGATTAGTTACTCGCTGGAAGATCGAAATCCGCTCTATATTGCCTTGTTTGCCTGCGGCTGTGCCATGGCTGCGACTTATGCGTTCCTTATTTCCTCTTATCCGTCCCTGATTGCCGAATCTGTTTGGAGCATTGTCGCACTTGCTCGCTGGCGGAAGGCGAAACAGTCAATTTGATGGTGCTGCGCGGTGTTGTCGCGGTGGTGAACTACTCAGTCAATTGTGTGCATCCGGCGTGCCTGAAACAAAGTCCTCCTTATAACGAACGGCGCAAGCGGGGCAGACGAAATCATCTGGTAACTCGGCAAACAGCATACCGGGGGGGTAGCCTTCGTGGTCGTCACCGAGCGATTCATCGTAAAGGTATCCGCAGCCAGGGCAGTGATACTCAGCCACTTGCCTGGCCATATTTTGCAAATAGTCTTTCTCTCTCATCCGGGTCAACATTGATCGTATTCAAGTCCCCAGCGATATGAGGCAAGGCCAACAATCGTGCGTCCAGGAGTTTGTACCAGAGCCAGGGAATGTAGGCGATGATATACATGCCATAGTAGCCACTGGGCAGGCTGGGTAAATCTTCAAAGTGACGCAAGCTCTGGTAACGTCTTGTTGGGTTTGCATGGTGGTCGGAATGCCGCTGTAGATGAAATAGCAGCAGGTTCGAATACTTGTGATTGGCATTCCAGCTGTGATGTGGCTGACAACGTTCGTACTTACCATCCGCTTGCTTGTTTCGTAACAATCCATAGTGCTCGATGTAATTAGCACTGGTAAGCACCCACCAGGAAAAGAAATTGTGGATGACAAGGAAGGGAATCATTATCCAGCCGAACGTGGCTATTAACCCAATTTGCATAACCGCCGTAAGAACGTAACTCTGCAATATCTCGTTACTGAAACTCCATACCGGCACCTTCTTTCTACACAGGCGCTCATGTTCAATCATCCAGGCCCGGTGGAATGCGCCAGGAATTTCTCGGCGCGCAAATTTATAAATGGATTCCCCCATGCGGGCACTGGCTGGGTCTTGGGGGGTTGCCACATCGCGATGATGCCCGCGATTGTGTTCGATCCAAAAATGCCCGTAGGCAGGCACGGCAAGCACAATCTTTGCCAGGGTGGTTTCCAGTCTGGACCTTTTGTGACCAAGCTCATGGCCTGTATTGATCGCAAAGCCATCTGCGAAACCAACGGCAACGGTTAGCGCGAGGAAACCCCACCAGGGAAGATTCTGAGTGCCTACCCAAATAGCACACCCAAAAAACACGATGAAATGCAGGGGAACGGTGAGAAAAGTCAGGATCCGGTAGTAGGTATCTTTTTCGAGTTGAGGCACAAGCACTTCCGGAGGATTGTTTTCATCCTCACCAAACAACCAGTCCAACAACGGGCCCATTCCAAACATGAGGCCCAAAGGCGCCAACAGCCAGAGCGCATTCCCCGTCACGATCTGGCCGGCGATACCAACAAAAGGGATGAGAGGATTCATTAATGAGAGTAGCCAGAACAAACGTTTGTTGTCTCTGTAGGTCACAGTGCCGTTGTCTGGGGTATCAATCGCGTAAGTCCGCATTTACCTAGTACTCCGCTGGCATGCGCCAGTTTTTCCGGTGACTGACCGAATATCGCTACTCTCACAGCTCATGGTTTTGGCATGATAAACGACGAGGCAAAGCCGTGACCACCCGTCCATCTGGTGGTAGAAATAAGTTGACGTGCCGAATTCCTAGCGCCCGGATGTCAGTCGACGAGTTGCAGGGATTCGTTTGGCCGGTATTCGCGGCCCACCTTCGCGCATTCGACGCCATTCACCATAACGATGTCGGCGGTAAAATCGAAGCTGCCTTGACCGGAAAGCAGTGAGGAGCCGACGCCGTAGGCGTCACATGGAACTTTTTTTGCTTCGAAGCGCTGAATCTTCTCAACAGTCATCCCGCCAGAAACGATGATTTTTACCCCTTCAAAGCCCGCGGCATCCAGAGCCTGACGCACGTTGTTAACTAGATGTTCATTCACGCCTCCGTATAGATCGAGATCGATATTACCTGTCTGGTTGGTTGTCAGGGATTGGTCGACCAATGTAGCGGAAGTGTCCAGGCGCACGCCGTAGAGTCGATCGCCCAGCTCGCGTGCGACCGCAACAGATGTTTCCACGCAACTGTTGTCGAAGTCGACCAGTGTCACCAGGCGCACCGCTGCTGAAATCTGCTCGGCAAGTTTTCGCGTCGCTAGAACGGTGTCTCCGCCGTAAGCGGCAATCAACGCGTGTGGAACAGTACCGACACCTTTGTTGCCCG
>SMWK01000133.1 GCA_004356895.1 Gammaproteobacteria bacterium | reverse complement strand
CTCCCGCCTTCGGAACCGCTTAAGGTCGTTCGTCCTTCCCCGTCTTCGAAGCGACCTGAACCGCTGATTGTACGACCGTCTGCCGTTCTGATTTCACTCGTGGTGTTCGTAACCCCATCGTCTTTACGACGGTTGATTGTTGCCTCGCCCCCGGCACCCGTGGATATGTTTGTTCGACCTGAATCGTCATCGAAATGGCGGTTGACGTTTACCTCGCCACGCGTGCCTTCGAAAGTTGTATTTGTTTTCCAGTCGCCATCGTCGGCGTCGTAATATCGCTCTGTGCCGACGTAACGTCCAGTGCGCGGATTGTACGCTTCACCTACGCCGTACCACTCATCGTAATCCCAAGTGGCTTCGGCGCGTCCATACGTGCCGGTCCTGGGGTTGTAGCCCGATGCATAACCCCAACCGCCGTAAGGTCCATACGCTCGGGAAACGCTGCCATACGCACCGGTTCTGGGGTTATAGAAGGAACTCGAACCATAGGTGTAGGGGTAGCCGTAATAGATCGGGTAGCCACCCCCATAATAGTAGTAGGGTGGGTAATACCAACCTGTACCGTACACAGGAACGCCGTTGACGATATACACGCTGGAATAGCCGGACGTGTATCCGAACGTTACCGATACCGGAGAAGTTTCGTAAATCTTGACGTACGTAGTGTGGTAGGCGGGCGAGCTTGGTGGAATTTGATAGATCGAAGCAGGTACTGAGTTCGCCACCGACCACGGACCTACGGCGGAGTTCGAGACGTACCACATTCCGCTGTAACAAAGATAATAACGGCCACTAACCTGTATCACTTCATATGACGTGTTGACAGCTCGGCTGAGGCTCGTATCCGGGATGGGTTCGAATTTGGGCGCTCCGGCGTAGGTGACCGTCTCAGGTAAACCGGTGTTTAGCGGAACAGCGGTTTTCTTGGGAATCTGAGCATCCAGCGCGGCGATCTTCGCGGCGGGAGTGTTGGGTACGGATGCCAGAACATCGGCCTTGAGATGATCCTCGGGAATCGAGGCGAACACCTCGGGAAGCTGCAGTACTGCTTGCCACCCACCGTCGAGGGACTTGTTGGAAAACCAACGACCGGATACCAGGTAATACCAACGGTTGTTGTAGCTAAACAGGTGGCTTTCGGAGTTCTCCACGTAAGAAAGCCCTGTGTCCGCGATTTCAACGAGCTTGGGTTCTCCGTCGAGCAGAATGAGCTCGGCAGGTTTGGTATGCACAAACACGGTGGGTGGGCTTGTATTCGGAGCACCCTTCCAGGCGGTAACAGCATTTCTGGTCGAACGCCAGTTATCGTCATCGGGTAGGTTGCTCAGTTCGTCCGGCAGCTCCGTTGCCCACGCCCAGGATTCCTCCAGACCAGTGGCGACGAGCCAGTTTTCGTTGTTGCGCAGGTACCATTGGCCGCTCGATTCCACCTTGAATAAAGGCCAGTTCGTGTTGGCGGCAAACGTCAGACCCGCATCACCGATGGGTGCGAGCACCGGCTCGCCTTGGAGAAGAACAATGATGGCGGGTGATTTAGCGACGATGATGGTTGGCGGCTGGCTTTTGATTCCCGGCATCGAACGCTCGAGAACGTCATCCGACAAATGGCTCAGCACGAGATCGAGGGGGATTTCTCGAACACCTTCAGTCACCGCGTCCGCGATCATCAATCTTAGTTTTTCGTCGACTGCGCGCCCCTGCTCGGTGATCGAAGTGATCTCTACATTATCAATCGCTACGGTGCGTGCATCGAGATCGGGTACCGCGTCGGCCGAGAACGCCAATACGCCAAAACGCCGTTCAGGGTTGTCATTGACTTCTGCCTCCACCACTGCCAGCCCCTCGATTACTTCAAAATCCTCCCACGAGCGTATCTGTGGTGGGTGAATGGTCACGATGCCGCCAGGGAGCTGAATGGTTTTGGGATATTCTGGGACGTAACTTGCCGTTTCCTCGGAGTCGGAGTCAACTGTTTTTGTCGCTTCGGTGACAGAGTTCTGAGCAAAAACACTAGTGATGCCGAACCAGCAAAATAGAAGCAATGTTCTAGCAATCATCTAGTTCTCCGGCTCTAATCCAATTCAGCTACATTCTATGGTATCCATAGACTCGCCACCACGAAGCGGTAGTGTTCGAGGCGCCTGAGATATACACATCTAGCCTTGGTCTTCATAGTCCGTCCCAATGTTGCCTCTGATTGTAATTGATAGCAGCTAACCGGAGGATCGATTGCACTGACACGGTAACTAAGGTGGGTATGATAGGGTCGAGAAAGTTGATTGGATTGTTAGTGAATGTCAGTGCCGTTGACTGTTCAGTCATGGTGGGAGAAGAGAGAATATGGTGCCCCATGTCGAGGGGAACCAATGTCGGTGAGGCATCACAGCTGATGGTGATTATTACACACGCAAAATTCAGGGAGAAGTAGAATGGTGAGATTCATTTTGTTCGGCTTCGCGGTGTTACTCGTAGCGGTTCCGGTTCACGCGCGCAAGCCTTACCTCGATCTCGATGGGGAAAAAACGTACGACGGTTTGTATCCCGTAAAAAAGACAGTCATGGGTGATGCCTGGGCGCGGGATGATCTGGATCTCACCGACTATGACAAAATCATGCTCGTCCCCACCGGACTACACTATAGACCGGTCAAACCGATGAGATCCTCGAGTAGCCTGGCGAGAAACCGAACCTACTTTCCGTTGGACGAAAAGCAAAAAGCCCGCCTGCAAGAGGTGGTCCAGGAAGAATTCCAGAAAGAATTTGCCCAGCTCGACCGTTTTGAAGTTGTCAGCGAGCCTGGACCGGGCGTGCTCCTTCTACGGGGCGGCATCTACGACATCGTTTCGCGGGTCCCGCCGAAATCGGTTGGCCGGACTGAATTTTACCTTTCGTCCCTCGGCGGTGCCGCGATTGTCCTCGAACTCGTTGATTCGTTATCGAATACGGTGATAGTTCGTGCAGTCAGTGCAAAAAGCGTTGACCAACGTGGTGCCCTGACGGATTCGAACCCGGTGATCAACACGGCCCAAGTCCGTCGCCACATGCGGCAATGGGCACGTTGGATCCGCCGCGCCCTCGAGCAGGTTGTTGCAGTGGACGAACAAGGCAAGATCGTTCTCGACAAGAACTAGTGCTGTGTCTCCAAGGTATCTTCACGGTAGGAGCCAATCATGTGGCGCCGTAAGGCCTGATCGCAGAAATCGACGGCGATGCTTGGTCACCCAAGGAGAACGCCATCTATCTTTGATCGACGCCTACATGCACAATTTTGCCGATATCGGCACCCGCGCTAAGTAGTCCGTAGTCGCTGCCGCGGCGAGCCGATCGCACGCATTTGGCCAGTGCCCCGTGTTTCCTTCTTGTAAACAATAGAGACGGGGTCAAGTATGATTTTGGTATAGCCGCTGAGATCGACGTCCGGCTTGACGTAAGCCATCGCCATCTTGGAATTGTCTACTCGATGCAGACCATCGATGGTAACTTCTGCATTTGAGCCCATCTGGATAGTGGGCTCTGCGGTCGGCATGGTTTCACAACCAGTGATGGCGATGATGCTCGCTAAAATTGTCAAGACTGCTAATCTAGAATTCATCATCTTTTCTCATACTTATTCACTTCCCAACTTCTTCATGTTCTGCATAGCTCTGTGCCATCCGTAAACGAGCTGAAGCCGTATCATGCTGTTGTCGAGATCGTCGTCGCCAAAAACGTTTGAGCTGACGCTGGTACGCAAACTGAGGTTGTCCGTTACCTGGAAATTCAAGGTGAAGCCGATGCCTCCGATTTCGATGTCGCTCCCCACATCAACCCCATTAAATTCTGACTGGAAACCTTTGCGGTAAAGCAGATCGATGGACCCGAAAAAGTGTCGGGTAAAGTCATGGGTCCAATGCGCTTCGAGCTGCCACATAGGATCGTTATCTAGTTTCTGTCCCACAAAATCGTCGTTTTCGCCGAACAGCCAGACGGACGGAACCACCTCGAGACTCGACATGTAACCCGGGGAAAAAACACGGAAGTGGTACTTGAAAGGGAAAGCGATCCGCCCGTAGTACCGGTTTAGTCCCAGGTTCACGACCTTGTCGCTGTCGTACTCACCAATTGGAATACCCAGCATCACGGCAGCGTCCAGAGTCCAGGTAGGTTCATAGTTCAGCAAATCGAAACCAGCATTCAACGGCGGCGTTCCGAACAGATTCACGTCAAGCTGTACAACTGGGTCAGCGTATCCGGACGCAGACTGACTGAAGGAGGTGCCTGGAACGACACCGGGTGGTAAAAACTCTGGTGGCGTGATACCGATGTCGAAATCTGCATCGACACTGCCCTCGACAAGGGTCACCAAAAGTGACGCCGGCCGATCAAAAAGTGTCATATGGCGCGCATAGCTCACCACAATCATGTCCGCCTCGACGTCCGCGCCGGGGTATATGTATTGAGCAGGAGCGAATTGCAAAGCTGCGGAGCCTTGCATGTGTAAGTTAAGGTATTGAATTGACACTGCGTTGGTGCCAGCTCGCCCTTTCCAATAAGCGCGTGCTCCGTCATCAACAGCGTTCGCGTACCCGCAAGTCAGCGAGACCGCAATCGGGAATGCAATAAAAACTAAGAATCGAGACAGACCATTTCGTTTGTTCATGACCATTACCCTATTGACTGAGAAGATCGATTAGTTTCTGGTGGGAAAGCGCCTCCAAACCACGGACCGGTGGATAGCTATCGAAATCCGGAACTGGGTCGGGAAGTGCCTTTCTGGCTCTTTCGTGAGGCGATCGATTGCCGATGATTACCCCATTCATCTCCACATAGTCATCCCATAGTGCGATGAGCTGAGCTTTTTTCTCTGGGAATTCCTCGGATAAATCGAACCGTTCGCCGGGATCCGCGTCGAGGTTGAACAATTGCCAGTCCCAGATACCGTAGGGCCGAAAGTGCCAGCCGATCTTCCAATCTCCCTGGCGAATTGCCCGGTTACCGAACAACTCCCAGCCGAGCCAATCATCTGGACCTCGGGGAGATTGCACCTCACCAGCCAGCAATTTCGCCCAGGACTTGCCCTGCATAGGTACGATGTCACGACCCCTAAAGTTGGTGGGGTGCTCTACGCCGGCCAACTCCAGCAGCGTCGGGGTAACATCCATGACATGTAGAATGGCGCTTGTATTTAATCCACCGGCGCCTTGCACACCGGGTCCGCTCACGATCAGGGGAGAACGTGTACCGCCTTCGGTGAGAAATCCTTTG
>SMWK01000132.1 GCA_004356895.1 Gammaproteobacteria bacterium | reverse complement strand
GGTTCTGGGGATAACTACCGGGGCGCGCGATGTTCGCGGCAAACGAGTACGCATAGTGATTCTGCCCGAGCAGTTCATCGTTGAGCTGCTCTATCAGCGGGCCCCCTTGAACCCACTCTGGATTGAACTCGATGCACTTTGCGAAGCAGTCGCCTTTGTTCACGAGCGTCCACATGATATGGAAGTGGGGAGTCATGTCAGCGAGCCCACATTCGCGTTCGGCTTCTGCCTGCTGCTCCAAGCGATTGCGCATGTAGGTACACTGCCGTTCGCTCATGGCGTCCTCGATCAAACAGTAGCCGTATTGCTGCAGGTCATGGCGTGCCTTGTCGATATCCTTCGTCTCACGCGGCAGGTCATCGAACTGCTTCCAGTAGTTGTGTTTACGCGCAACAGTGGTGTCGTAGTAGGGTGTGCCATTGAGTCCACCGCCTTCTGCACCGCGTCCTGCCTCGAACAATGGGCAGTGAAATGGTTCCGTGAGTGAACCATCTGGTCTCGTCGCCGGAACACCGTTGCCGCCAACGGGTGGCACGAGCCAAGGATTGTTCTTGTGCATCGAGCGAAAGGGTTCACCCGAGGTGAACCACTGGGCATCGGTCATCCGCGCAGCGGGGCCAGATCTCGCTGCCACGCTTTCGAGGAGGAACTCAGTAGGTACTGAGTTGTCGGGTGTAGACCCTCTAGTATTTTCAACCATGGCTTCTCATACGGTTTGCTAACAGGTCGGAAGTGTATCTAACTGGAGCCCGGATCGATAACTACGATGACCGTCTTCGGTGACGCTGACAATTTGGACAACGACCCCACTTTCGAGCGACACTGAAACGATTGAGGCACACAATTTGGGGAGAGCGAGCATGGGTGAGCGCCTGCAAAGTAAGGTCGCCATAGTCACGGGAGGCAATAGCGGTATCGGTGAAGCTACCGCGCATCTGTTTGCACGTGAGGGCGCCAAGGTCGTTCTCATGGCACGCCGCCGCGAGCGGGGCCAGGCCGTCGAGGAAGCGATTCGCGATGCCGGGGGCGAGGCGACGTTTGTGCACTGTGATGTTGGCGATCACGATTCAGTCCAAGCAGCCGTCACGCAGGCTGTCGAGATCTATGGTCGCATCGACGTAGTGTTCAACAACGCCGGTGGCGGCGCAGGAAGCAGCTTCCCTAACGAGCCCATCGAGGAGTGGCAACGTGTCATTCACACCAATCTGACTGGCACATTTTATGTAAGCCAGGCAGTTTGGCCCCATCTCGTCGCCGCTGGCGGTGGCGCTGTGGTCAACATGTCATCGCTAGCCGCACAACGTGGTTTCAGCCCTGCAATGAAGAAGGAGTTCGGCACCACCTCGTCATCCTACTACGCAGCTAAAGCTGGTGTTGATGCACTCACCCGCTATATGGCGGGTATCGGCGGTGAGAACAACATCCGCGTGAACTGCGTGCGCCCCGGCCAGATTCTGACACCCGGGGCGACCGGCGGCACCATCAACGATGCAGATGGTGGCCATCACGTGTTTGAGAGAATGTTCGACTTCGCCCAGATCGTGCAAGGGCCCGGTTACCCGGAAGACGTGGCGAACCTTGTGTTGTTCCTATCCTGTGACGAATCACGCTTTATCAGCGGTGAAATGATCAACGTCGACGGTGGCGTCGCTGCAAAAATCTAAATCAGAGATACATCTACGGCGGTCGAATCTTTGACTCGAGTAGAACCTGATTGTCGTCCCAGACGACGCGCTTTCCTACCCTTGCACCTGCAATTATTCGCAACCGGGAGTAGCACAACACTATTCGTGGTTTCTCCACAAACCACTCAGCGCACCTATGGGTTAACCTCCCACCATCTAGAACGGGAGGTTAGTATGACTTGGGAAGCGATAGGCGCGGTCGGCGAAATGATCGGGGCAGGAGCAGTCCTGCTTACCCTCATAATTCTGGTTTTTCAGGTAAGACACAGTACGAAGACGCTGGAGGAAACCAACCGATTGGAAAGAGCATTTGCGATCGATCGGCACAGCGATACGATTGGTCGGTGGCGAGGGCGGCTTGTAGAGCATGAGGACCTCGCGAAAATCTGGGCGACCGGGCGAAAGGATGGAGATCTGAGTGAGATTGAAAGGCTACGCTTGAACAACCTATGGATAGACCTGGTGAACACACAACGGGCAAACTTCGTCAGGGCTAATACAGTCGGAGAAGTTGGCCTCGCTCGGCAAGCAATTCTGAGTGTCGCAGCCGAAAAGAATGAATCAAATCTTTTTCGAGACGAATGGATTTCATCGCGCCCGTGGCACGAGTTGGCGTCTCCGGATTTTGTGAGGCTCGTAGAGGAAGCAGCCATCAACCTGCAGAAAAGCGAGGATAATCTCTATCGCGTTCGTAGCATTTGACGAATCGCTTAGCGTTTCGTTACCGCAGCAGCCGCGTGTGAATCGGAGACATTTCCGCACCTAGTCCTTCGGCTGATCCAGATACTCGCTGAGTCCGTAACCGACGCGTTCACCATCCAGCGTGTACTCGGTCATCCCCTCGCCCACGTGCGTGTTGCCGCCGCTGCGGCGATTGCGCAGCGGGATGTAGCCCATCACGCGCCCTTCCAGCAGACGCCGTCGACCGTCCTCCAGTTCGAGTTCCGCGCGAAGTGTCTTGTGATAGTTGGTGCCTGGTTCGTACTCCGTGGTGAGTGTGGTCTTGGTGATGCGCACGAGGTCCTGCCCTTCGTGGAAGAGACCCCCACCGTGGCCTTCGTCGTTCGTACGCACGATCATGCCGAGATCGTCGCCGAAATTTCCGGTAATCCAACGGTACGAAGGGGTTGCCTGCCAGTAGCGAGGTCCCCAGGAGTGGTCCCTCAAGCCATGTCCGGTTAGTGCAATGGGCGCTTCTTCACCCATCTGCACCGTACCACTCACCCGCATATGTTGTTCGGTATGGGAGCGCGCAAACTGATTGCCATCGCCTGCCTCGCCGACGTGGCCGTACATGGGTCCAACCGCCTCGTGAGTCAAGTCGATCGTCAGTTGCTGTTGCGGGCTGTCTCTGAAAGCGCTTCCCGGATCGCTCATCGCGCGTGGGTCTTTGAGAAAGTAAGCCGTACCGTTATAGGTTGTTCTCACCACCTCGGCGGGTTTGACGATCGTGATCTCTAGACCCCCGGCATCCCAGCCGTTGTTGTGTGAGATGGCCGGTTTGGCGTAGTTGAACAGTGCTGAACCATCGGGATTCCAGACGATAACGGTCATTTCTGCATAGCCCTCGTTAGCCCGATTGCCAATTCGCACGAATCCGCCGCGGTTTTGGGTAGGATCAAAAAAGTTGAAATACACGGACTCGTTGAAATTTTGTTCCGGTCCCAATTCGTGGGTGTAGTCGTCGTTGGCCGTCAGGTTGCCATATATCTTAACCATTGATTAAAGTCCTCTCAGAAGTTGCAGGCTAAACCGCAGTGATGCGCTGGTCGCCGAGAACGTCTGCTTTTGCTGTGAAACGTTCACTTCGCGCCTCCACTTCAACCTCAGGTTGGGTCTCATTCGGAAACGTGGTTTGGTACATTGGGATAAGCTGATATTCGTGGAGCATGAAATGGAATATGACACCGACGCCGTTGACGACGCAACCCTTGCACTGATGTTCCTGACGCTAGCCCATAATGGCACAGCCACTTGGAAAGGCTACTCTTGGGAGGTGACTGACCGGTTGTACGAAAAAGGATACCTGGGCAATCCAGCAAACAAGTCGAAATCGATCCTGATGACTCCTGAAGGAATGCAGAGGTGCGAGCAACTCTTCCAGTCCATGTTTGGGATAAAACGGGTTTCGTGAAGGCCATAAGGGCCACGACTCATCCGTAGAAACAACCGTACTCATCGGCATCGATGACCGCTAGAACCTCTTCGATTGAAGTGTGTTCCACATCCGGATCGTACCGATGCCAATTCAGATCTTTGCGTTGCCAATATAGCTTCCAGGTTCGAGTTCTCTTTACAAACGTGGTTTTCGCGACTGCAAGCTCAATGAAGACCCCTGGCTCGCGCCACGCCGGGCGGATCTCGAAAATCTCAATGCTCTGGTTCTCGATACGAAATCCAAAATCGAGTTCCTTGCGCAGATGCAATGGCGGGCGCTTTGATTCCACGTAGTTTCCTACGATCTTTTCGTAACGTTTGTACTCAATCTCGGAGAGTGCCATGTTTGGAACTGACGTCTAACTACTGAGCTGAGCGGCTGCGCAAGATGGCGCAACTTTTTCGAAAGCAAAAGGCGTGACCTCTCGGGCAGTCCGCTCCAACGATTGGATAGGCGGCGACTGGATCACCCTCCATCTAGCCAACATGAAAGTCTGTGCCTACAAAGTCTAATTCAAGAGAAAGCGCAACGTTTTGAGACCTAACGTTGTCCCAAGACGTGCTATAGAAAGGAATCGCCCCCTGATCGAACACTGCATTAGCCCAAGCGCTCACTGCAGCCACGGCGAATCCGCGCTTTCGGTACGATTCGAAAGTCTCCAACCCTGCCTCATGCGCCCGCTCAGTAACTCGAACGCTTGCGCAAACGGATACCGCATGATTGTCCGCAATTGACGCAATGAATGGCCAACGATGTCCGACGTCGGGTAACCAATCGCTTAGGCATGTTTCGAGGAGATGTCGATTATCTTTGTTGAGGAGGGTGGTTTCAATCGATGTCATCTCAGGTCGTACACGGAAGCGATACACAGGCCCCTGCCAAATCGAATTCACTGGCTGTTGGTCTTCAAGCAATTCGATATATTTGTCAAGGTGAACAGGATACCCGCAGATGTCTGTTTGAAGGGGTTCGTCGTCACACCAATATTTGAGACGATTTTCAAGTACCGCTGGAATATCATCCCGGAATCGGTATGCGACACCTTGCCGAGTGCGTCCTAGATGGAACCGAGGGACACTTCCACCGTCCCACTGGTTTACGGCAAGAATACGACCATTCGCCTCATTCAGGATATACAACGCATCTAAATGCATCGACATAAGCTCAAGTTGACCGTACTCAGACATATGGATTACGAAGGTTGCTGCATTACACCTAACGTCTGAGTTCAGCAGCGCAGCAAAGAGGCGCGGCTTTTGCATTTGCAAAAGGCGTGACGCTTTGTTGTGTCCGCTGGAACGATTGGTTGGGCGGCGACTGTGGATCTCGCAGACCGATCGTTTGGGAAATGCGATGCACTTCAAATGTGAACCTAAGCGTCCGCTGCATATCTCGACTTAGACGACGGATAGCGACATAAGTACATCATCGATTTGGTTTTCCTCGATTCGAAAGCGGTCAAAGACGGTTACAACCTCTTTGAATCCGATTGACTCGTACAACCGGCGGGCGACAGTATTATGCGAAAAGACACGCAAATCTATCCAATCGATTGAATCCACCGTGCGAGCGAACGCGATGCTCTC
>SMWK01000131.1 GCA_004356895.1 Gammaproteobacteria bacterium | reverse complement strand
GGCCGCCGCGGATCGCGAAGCGATACGGGACAAAATGGTGTCTGTTGAGTGGCGGGGTGAGCTTGATCACGACCGCAGCGCGCTTGATGAGCTGTTCGAGAACTTGGTTTGCATAGAGTTACCTCCAACCCAGTTAGATGTTGTGCCCGATACGGTCGACGTAGCAGGATCGCTGGTTGATGTGGGTGGGCGAATCGAAGCCCTGCAAGGCTTGAGCGATTGGATTGACCGTGGAATTGCCGCGATGCAGCGTGGTTGTCCAACCTCCATCGGTATTGTTATAGAGCAGTTGCGGCGGACGGGTTCGATGTCGCTGGCTGAAACGTTCCGTATGGAGATGACCATCGCTACTCATTGTTCGGAAAACGCGGATTTTCTCGAAGGTGTGCGTGCGTTAATCATCGAAAAGGACAATCGACCTCACTGGCAGTTCGACGAGTTGGCCAACTTGCCGCTGAGTTACGTCCAGAGCCACTTCAATGAACCCTGGCCGAGAAATCCTTTACACGACCTGGAGAAAAAACGATGAAATGTATTGGATTCGTAGGTCTGGGCAATATGGGTGGTCCGATGGCGGGTAATCTGGTGAATGCCGGGTACGAAGTAAAGGTGTTCGATTTGGTGACCAACCTGATGAGCGCGGTTGCAGGGGGTACACCGCAAGCAACGGCTGCAGACACCGCAAAGGGCATAGATGTATTCATCAGCATGTTGCCAGCGGGTCGTCATGTTGACGCGCTGTACAACGGCGAGGACGGGATCATTCATCAGTGTGATCCCGGAACGCTACTGATCGATTGCAGCACCATTGATCCGGCGACTGCGCAGAAAGTTGCGGCAGCTGCGTTTGACTGTGACCTCAACATGCTCGACGCGCCAGTGTCGGGAGGTACGGCGGGCGCTGATGCAGGGACTTTGACGTTCATGGTGGGAGGAAAAAGGGAAGCCCTGGAGCAGGCTCGAGCAGTGCTCGAGGTCATGGGCGGCAATGTGTTCCACGCAGGTGATTGCGGTGCGGGTCAGGTAGCCAAGGTATGCAACAATATGTTGCTCGCCATACAAATGGTTGGCACCGCAGAAGCCCTGGCATTGGGCGTTGACAATGGCCTGGATGCGGGTGTCTTGTCTGAGATCATGAAACAGTCCTCAGGGGGCAACTGGCCACTGAATGTCTACAACCCGTATCCGGGTGTCATGGCTGACGTACCGGCAGCGCGGGGTTATTCAGGTGGGTTCCTGGTCGATCTCATGACCAAAGATCTGGGACTTGCCATGGAAACGGCAGATCAATCGCGAAGTTCGGTACCGATGGGGGCGCTAGCGAAAAATCTGTTTCGCGTCCACGAGCAGCTACATGGTGCAGGCAGACTCGACTTTTCGAGCATTCAGTGGCTGTACAAACCGGAACTCAAAAGCTGAGATCGATCCGGATCTGATCAGCGGTTGCAAAGGTCACGAGAAGACCGCTTTTGCTTCCTCGACATCGCCGTGGAATTCTTCGAGTTCACTGGATTCCATGTCCGGATCCAGCCCGAGATTGTGAAATGCCTGGATCTCGTTCCAATCGAACCTGGTTAAGGGATGTTCGGTTCCGGCAATATTCTGCAGGGTAGCGACCGTCACCACATCGACATAATCCACGTTTTCCACCTTTCGGGTTAAATCCATGTGGCTCGATGGTACGAGCGCTAATTCGGGTGGAAAATCCCAGCTCTGCAGGATCATGGTGCCCAGGCTGCCATGAATGTTATCGATTACTCGGTCCAGCGTTATGCTGTCGCTGAGTAGGTCACTGTGTTGTTCCGCCCAGGAGAGGATCGGCAAAACGCCGATACTATGGGTCAAACCGGCGAGTGTGGCCTGGTCGGGACGCAGAGCAGTAAAACACTTGGCGAGTACCCCGCTTATCGCGGCTATCTCGGTGGCGGTTGACCAGACACTGCGCAACTTGCGATCGATGACCTCGGAGGTTGCTTGAAACATTTGTTGCATGGCGAGCCCCGTTGCCAGATTGGCCGCATATTCCACCCCAAGCCGGCTCAATGCCATATTCAGGTCATCGATGGGGCGGGTAGCTCTAAACATCGGGGAATTGGCCATCTTGATCATCTGCCCTGAAAGAGCGGGATCCTGAGAAATGACCGCCTGGAGAGAATTGGCAGATACGTTCTCGCTTTCAGCGGCGTCGCGAATCCTCAAGGCCACTTCGGGTAGTGTGGGCAGATCCAGTTCATCGTCTGTTATGGCGTTAGTAACTTGTCGTTCAATTATTTCTGCCAGCTTAGACATGCATCGGTCCTTTGAAAGCCATGGGGTACTCTAAATTGAGTATAGACAGGGCTACTGGACCAATTGGAATGACGTCTCACTTTGTGCGCTTGCGGATTGCTGGCCACGCCTTACGCTTGTTACGACGCCAAGGCATCTACCACCAGCGGCGGCGATTCCATCAGCCTGGATCACCACACCACTGGTGAGGCCATCGGCCGTGTGAAACTCTGTTCCGGCTGCGGGCGGTTCACCTTTCCAGGTGAGAGTGGCAAGTTCTCGCTTGACCCGGCCCCGGTGTTGCGCTCGAGCCACAACCTCCTGACCAAGATAGCAGCCTTTGTCGAAGTCGACAGCCCCTGCACGCTCAAGAGCCAGCATCTGCGGTAGAAACCGCTCGCTAACCGGCAGCGAGACCAGCGCCATCTCATCAACAATCAAACGGCTTGCCCACTGCGAATGCGCAAGCGGTATCGTGGCTTCGTAAAGCTCGCGGGCGGCTGCAAATTCCTCCACCAGATGTAAGGTTTGTCCGTCGCCGAAGTGGAGCCCGGATACGGTACCCGCATCGATGCTCCCGAAGATCAGATGGCTAGCAGAACAATCCTGAAGTTTTGTTTTCGAAAACACGAGATAGTTCTTCAAGAAACCGATAAGTGGACCGGTTAAGGATTGATGGACGATGAGATCAACGTCGTTGTCGTGTTTGCTGCACCAGCCGTTGGCGACCACTCGTCCTTTGAGGTTACATAATGCCGTGGGAGACAGTCGGTCTTCCCTCAGCGCGAAGGCATCGCTCGTGAGATAACCCTGCAGAAACGTCATCGCGTCTCGACCGGTAAACCGCAACAGAGCAAGTTCAGGTAAATAACAAACTCCGCTTTTTCCTGTCGGCCCTTGCGCAGCGGATGTGAGATATGACTGCCATCGTGAGCGGAGCATGGTTACACCAGTGTCATCGATCATTGCTGAATATTACCTCCTATAAGGATACTGTCGAGGTCGGGTTGGCAAATAGGTGAGTTCTTGGACACCGATGCTTTTGACAAGAGGCTCTATTGGCGTAGCAGACGTGGCATGCTCGAACTCGATTTGCAACTGGTGCCGTTTGTTACTCGTCATTACCCGGACTTGAGCCGGGAGCAGAAATTTGCCTATGCAGCGCTCCTCGAACATGAGGATTGGCAGATTTTCGACTGGCTACAGGGTCGCGAGCAGCCCCAGGATGCGGCTACTAGAATGCTCATCAGCACAATTCGGAGCACAATTCGCGTCGCCGATGGTCGTTGACTTAACCTATGGCTGGCGACGCAGACTGCAGATGGGTCTGATCATCGGCGCCGCTTTTTTGGCAGGGTGGCTTGTGTTTGGCAATGCGGGCGCCGCCTTGCTGGGCCTGTGGTCCCTGCAATTCTGGCCCCGGAGCGACGGTGAACGCGTGGTGATCGATCCCGAGCTCATCCGCTGGGGTCGGTTGCAGCGATGGCGCATTGCTTATGGCGAAGGATTTCGTGTACAGGCAATTTTCCGGGGTGAGATCAGCGATCACGACTACGCGGCTGTATGCCGGTTGCTGAAGAGTGAAATACGCAGGGCACAATCAAAGGAGTGGGATTAACTGGCTCCCGTCTCACAATAGCCGCTGTGTCGGTGCACGATCGTCGAATCGCACGTTATCTGACTACAAAATTCGAGGCTTGTGGAGAGAGTTTCAGTCCGAGAATCTAAATTTCTATAGTGCACCGCTTGGAGCTCCGCAAACACCCTTGGATGTTTGGAATCTTCTGTTAAACACTCTTAAAAACAATAAGATACAATCTTTTTCTAGATAAATACTCAAGTCTTCAGCCGCGAACTCAGCAGCCTCACTGCGTAGAACATCGACGATATCAAGATCTGAAATTTCTGATTTCCACGCAGGTAACGACTAACAGGCGCCAGCTCATCCCACCGGGCGAAGGACGTCCAGCCGATCGAGCGAACCCGGAAAAAGGATCGTATCTTCGGCTCGCTCCAGCGTATCGGGGTGATCAAGGTTGAAGTGCAGTCCGCGACTTTCCGGACGGGCGAGCGCCGAACGGACGATCAGCTCTGCGACGTGAATGAGATTTCTCAGCTCGATCAGGTCGTTTGTGACTCGATAGTGGCTGTAGTATTCGTGGACTTCCTGTTTTAGTAGATCGATGCGTCTTTGCGCGCGTTGCAGTCGTTTGTCCGTCCGCACGATGCCCACGTAATCCCACATAAATCGACGCAATTCGTCCCAATTGTGGGCGATGACAACGTCTTCGTCCGAATCCGTAACCTGACTTTCGTCCCAGTGAGGGACGGTTACTTCAACGATAGGTGAGGCGAGGTTGCGCTGGATGTGGCTCGCTGTTTTCTGGGCAAAAACGAGGCATTCGAGCAATGAGTTGCTGGCCAGACGATTGGCACCATGTAATCCCGTACAGCTAACTTCACCGATGGCGTAAAGGCCCGGTATGTCGGTCGATCCGTGACCGTCCACGAGAACACCGCCGCAGGTGTAATGGGCGGCCGGTACAACAGGAATGGGCTCGCGCACCATGTCGATGCCAAATTGTCGGCAGTGTTCGGCAATGGTTGGGAAGTGCGATTCTATGAACGCACTGGGCCGATGGCTGATGTCCAGATAGACACAGTCTGCACCGAGGCGTTTCATTTCGTGGTCGATCGCCCGGGCTACGATGTCCCGCGGTGCAAGCTCCGCGCGGTGGTCGAACTTCTCCATAAAACGCGTTCCATCGGCGAGCCGTAACACACCACCCTCGCCACGTACCGCTTCTGAGACGAGATACGACTTAGCGTGAGGGTGGTAAAGACAAGTCGGATGAAATTGGTTGAATTCCATGTTGGCTATCCGACAACCAGCACGCCACGCCATGGCGATACCGTCGCCGGTTGAGCCATCGGGGTTGCTGGTATAGAGGTAAACCTTGCTTGCGCCACCCGTAGCGAGGATCACGAATCTTGCTTGAAACACCTCTACGTGCCCGGTACTACGGTTCAATACGTAAGCACCGGCACATCGATTGGGATGTCGTCCGAGCTTGTTTAAGTTGATGAGATCGATCGCTACGCGGTCGGTGAGCAGCTCAATTCGTGGATCGTCTAGGACGCGCTGAGTGAGTGTCTCGCTGATCGCTTTGCCCGTTGTATCGGCCACGTGAAATACCCGGCGAAACGAATGTCCCCCCTCACGGGTGAGATGATATTCATTGTCTTCGCGGTCGAATTGGACTCCCCAGGTGCTGAGTTGGGTGATGACCTTTGTTGCGGCGTTTATGCTGTCAGACACGATCGCAGAATCGCACAGACCTGCCCCTGCGGTGAGCGTGTCTAGAATGTGAGCCTCCGCGCTGTCCTCGGGATCGGCAACGGCCGCCACACCGCCTTGTGCCCAATGGGTAGCAGCGCTTTCCATGCCACCCTTGGATAGCACCGTCACCCGCGCATGGGGCGCGATGTGTAACGCGGCGGCAAGCCCTGCTGCGCCGCCTCCTATGATCAATACGTCGGTCGAGAATCGTTGTGTCACTAAGCTACCCGAGAATTGATCGGAGGTTCCCTAGTATAAACCCGTGGTTACCGGCAGAATAACCGGCCATCAAATTCAGGTGCCGCACGACGCGTGGCAAAGGATACTGACAAAGAGCTTGTTCGCAGGGTCCAAAAAGGGGAACGGCGGGCGTTCGATCTTCTCTTCATCCGCTACCAGCACAAGATTCTCAATCTCGTGGGACGTTATCTGCGCGATACCCAGGACATTGAAGACGTCACTCAGGAGGCATTCATCAAAGCCTTTCGCGCGCTCCCCAGATTTCGTGGGGACAGTGCGTTTTATACCTGGATTTATCGAATTGCGATCAACACGGCCAAGAACCATGTCGTGGCGCGCAGCAGGCGGCCTCCCGGTGTGGATGTTGATGTGGATGATGCAGAGTTCATGGACGGCAGCGATGTGCTCAAGGAGCCTGAGAGCCCTGAGAGCGTGATGGCGAGGGACCAGTTATCGGCGGTCATCGACACAGCGATTACCGAGTTGCCGGAAGATCTGAGGAGCGCGGTCACGCTGCGAGAGTTTGATGGGTTAAGTTATGAACAGATTGCTGAGATCATGGATTGTCCGGTGGGTACGGTCAGATCCAGGATATTTCGTGCTCGAGAATTCATCGACAAGCAAATCGAGCCGGTGTTGAATCGGAAGTGAATTGGGTCGGGATCGAAAGACAAACCGGCTGGGCGATTGGCGAAGCTACGGGACTAGATGGGACAAAAAGTAACAACCTTAAGTGACTGGGTAGTAATAATCGCAAAGTGTTGGAACCAATGAGCCAATTAGGTAACCAATAGAAAGTTATGACAAAAAGCACAAGAATCGAAGTAAATACTGGGATGCAACGATGTCGGAAAAACTAAAGGGTTCGCTGTCCGCAATAATTGATGGTGAAGCCGATGAATTCGAGCTGCGCCGAGTGCTTGATGAGATTGATAAGAACGAGGAGCTGCGTAGTACCTGGGAACGTTATCACCTCATCGGGTCGCGATTGCGCCGCGAAAGCATCCATACTCGGGCAAAGCTGCGCCAGCGGGTATGGGACGTACTCGACTTTGCCGGGGGGGATGCTGTTTCCCCGGTGTCGCCCAGGATTGATGAGGAGGATGGCCCGACCAATCGGTCGCATCAGCGACTTGGCAGATGGACCAGTATTGCCGTTGCCGCCACGGTTGCGCTTGCCGTTGTGGTGGGGCTGAACACCTTTGATTCCCCGGCGGACGATGTTACTCAGATCGCCGTTCTCGAGGGTCAGGTCATCGAGGGGCCTGTCGTCCAGTTAACCGAAGTGGGTACAGCTCTGGATATCCAGCGTCAGGATGCGTGGATGATCCGCCATGCCCAGCTTATGGGGATGAATCAGCAAGGTTTTACCTCGTTCATCAAGATGGCGACCTACGGACGTCGATGAAACGATTCGGACTCGCCCTCATACTCGTGCTCGGATCGTTCGGCACGTTTGCCGCGGACGATGGCGATCCGCGAGTATGGCTGTCTGACATGAGTCGCGCTTTCACCGATCTCAGCTACGATGGCATATTCAGCTACTTCAGTGGCAATGATATGGCCAGTTTGCGAATCGTCCATATGGTGGTGGACGGAGAGCAGCGCGAACGCCTGGTGCATCTCAACGGTGCACCGAGAGAGATTATCCGCACTGGCGAAAAAGTTGCCTGCATCTTATTGCCGGGTGATGAGCTTCGGACACTCGCAGACAGCATTCCATCCGGACCGTTTGCCCGCGCCTTCGTACGGCGTTATGACCAGATTTCTGAATACTACGGCTTAACGTTCTACGGCGAAGGTCGGGTGGCGGATAGGCAGGCAGTGCGCCTCAGGGTGTCTCCACGGACCGATGACCGTTATGGATATCGTTTGTGGCTGGACAAGAGCACCCGACTGCTACTGCGTTCTGAGCTCATCGATCTGCAGGGTGGACGTCTGGAGATCTTCCAGTTCACCCAAATCCTTCTTGGTGACCAGGTCGACAGTGCGGCGCTCGAGCCTACAACCAGAGCTGGAACCGTAAAAGACCACCTGACGTTGGCCAGCAAAAGTTCCCAACCGGTTCCCGAGCGCGATATGCTCTGGCAGGTAGATTGGTTGCCAAATGGTTTCACCATGGCCGCAGCTGACATTCGCCGGGCATCGAGTGACCTCAAGTCCGTCCACACCATGATGTATTCGGACGGTCTTGCCGCGTTTTCGGTTTTCATTGAGGATATGCCTTCAGCCGGTGCGGCAAGTATGGTTTCACGCAATGGGGCTACCGTGGCGGTGACCCATCTGGTGGCTGGGCCGAATCAGGCTCATCATCTTGTGACGCTGGTAGGCGAGTTACCGACACCCACGGCGAAACGGATAGTGAAATCGATTCGCTACCGCCGAAGCCCCTGACATCATGGAAACGTATCCGGATCAAACTGCAACGCTCTGGCCGGGCGTATCGGGGGACCGACTCTCTCGCACGGGGCGCATAGTCGAATACATTGAGGAAAAAGGGGGGCATAAGTATCGCATCCAAACCACATCGGGCTGCGCAGGGTGCTCGCGGTCCTGCAGTTGGCACAAACACGTGATCTGGCCTACCCGGGCGCTAGGCGCACAGGGGCAAGGCGGCGTGGTTCGCAATCCAGATCGTCGAAATGTTGCACAGGGCGTGTTGCTCGAAATTTCCCGCCGTGGTCTGTCGCTTGCCAGTGGACTATTATTCGGTGTGCCATTATTTGCTTTTATCGTCGCGGCGGTGCTTTTTGACGGTTGGCTGGGGGACTCGTTTGCGAGCCTTGCGAGCCTTGCAGTTTTTTTGTTCAGCATCGGGTGTGTTGGGATGTTGGCGCGCAGCAGTTGGGTGAGTTTCGACAGCTGGTTGCGCTTCGAGATGACAGAGCTTCGGCATGACCTCGATACTTCGGGCTTACGAATTGGGAATGAATGATTTGAAATTGTTGAGTGGATTTTTGTTGACGCTGTTTCCTTGCCTTGTCTGGGCGGTGGAGCTGCCGGATTTTACTGAATTGGTGAAAGCCAATGCACCGGCTGTCGTCAACATCAGTACGAAAGTGAACCGAGAGAGAGGTACTTCGCGGTCGCGTTCGCGAAATGATGAATTGGATGAGTTTTTTCGCCGATTTCTCCCACCGGACAGTAGACGTTCGCCGTATGGCGAAAGACGTTTGCCGGATAGCGGGCGTGG
>SMWK01000130.1 GCA_004356895.1 Gammaproteobacteria bacterium | reverse complement strand
GAAAGTTATCGTGCGGATCTCGTGCCCGAGGACAATGAGGCTCGTCCTATCTATCGCGCACTTACGAAAGCGTTGGCGCCCTACGTGGATCTTTTTATCTGCGAAACCATGTCATGTGCCCGCGAAGCGGTTAATGCTGCCGAGGCATCATTGGCGCAGGGCGGTGGTAAACCGGTATGGGTCTCCTGGACGCTGGATGAGCGCCCCGGTCATGGGCTCAGGAGCGGAGAAAACATTGCCGACGCTGTGGCGAAACTCGAACACCTCCCCATTGCGGCATTTCTCTTCAATTGCACCTCGCCGGAAGCGATCACTCAGGGGTTGCAGGAGCTTTCCGGGCTCACCGATAAACCGCGCGGCGCGTATCCGAACCGGATGCACGTTCCCCCTGGCTGGACACTCGACAACGACATATCTACCGAAGTTCGTGAGGAGCTGGGTGTGACTGAATTTGTTGAATATGCGCAAATGTGGATTGCCGATGGCGCAAGCATAGTTGGC
This sequence comes from Gammaproteobacteria bacterium, assembly GCA_004356895.1. Lineage (GTDB taxonomy): Bacteria > Pseudomonadota > Gammaproteobacteria > Pseudomonadales > Azotimanducaceae > SMWK01. Next base: position 5,840 of record SMWK01000130.1, on the reverse strand, counting down.
GGCTGTTGCAAAGTGGGTCCGGAATTTATCCGGGCACTCGCGGAGTCGCTTCAGACCGCGTGAATTCCCCCATCGATTAGAAATTCCGAGCCAGTGGAGTAGGAGCTTTCTTCACTTGCGAGAAAGAGTGCCATTTTGGCGACCTCGTCTGCGGATGCTGCACGTCGCATGGGTGTGCCGCGAATGAGACGCTCTGGACCGTTTGGGATCTGCGTCAACATTTCCGTATCAATGGCGCCAGGGTGGATGGAGTTAACTCGAATCCCGAAGCGGGCAAGTTCAATGGCGGCGGTTTTAGTCATGCCCCGCACAGCCCACTTCGATGCACCGTAAGCAAAGGCACCAGGAGCACTGGCCATTCCGGCGAGCGAAGAAATGTTGACGATGGAGCCTGCTTCCGCTTTCTGCATCGCGCGCCCGACGCTACGCATACCGAGGAACACGCCCGTACAATTCACCTGCATGACGAGCTCAAACTCCTCGAGAGGGGTGTCGACCAACCGGTTTGAACGAAAGATGCCGGCGTTGTTGATCAGCACATCGACGCGCCCTTCGGCAGAAACCATCTCGTCGACGAGGGAGTCCCAGGCTACCTGGTCGCACACATCGAGATGTCGGTATATGCCATCCACTTGTGCGGCGAGGGCTGCGCCTTCTTCATCCAGCACGTCCGTCAACCATACGCGAGCCCCTTGTGCAGCGAAGAGCCTGGCCTCGGCCGCACCCTGACCTTTTGCGGCGCCGGTGATCAGACACACTTTGTCTTTCAGCCTGGACATACCTGCTTCCTTCAAAGGCCCATAAATCGGCGCGGGTTCGCGAACACGACCTGTTCTGCGACCCCGGCGCCGGCGCTGTCGAAAGTAGTTTGTGCTTCTTCGTACGCACCGGGGTAGGTTGAATCGAAGTGCGGATAATCAGAGCCCCAGAGGATGCAGTGGGTGAGATCCATTTCCATCATCCACTTGAGCCCGCTGACTTCATCCGCTTCCATCGAGACAAAACACTGTTCGTGAAAGATCTCGCTCGGCCGCCGTTTCAACCACGGAGTGTGATGCCCCATAACATCGAAGTGTTCGTCGAGGCGCTCCAGCCAGTAGGGAATCCAACCCAGTCCACTTTCGAAAAACCCCACCCTCAGGCTCGGGAATCGATCCAATACACCACCGGCGATTAGATCCATGACCAATGCCATCTGTCCAAAAGGATGGGCAATCATGTGATCATAGAAAACGTTGTCCCGGTAACGGCCGGTAGAGAAGCTCGGCATCCGTGAACCGAAGCTACCGTGTATACCTACCGCAAGACCATCGCTTACCGCGACGTCCCACAGCGCATCACATCGCGCGTCGTAAAGTGCCAGATCTTTGAAACGTTCCGGACGACTTAAAAACCCCCGCAAGCCGAGCTTGCGCATCCGCTTCGCCTCGCTGACCGCGAGATCGATGTCCTGCAAAGGGATGATCCCCATACCGAATAGCCGTTCGGGATCCGTCTTGCAGAAATCGCTCATCCAATTGTTGTAGGCACGGCAGGTTTCCGCTGCCACCAGCGGATCTTCCACGTCACCCCAGAGCAGATGAATGGAGGGAAAAAACAGCGCCTGATCGATGCCTTCCGCCGTCATGACCTTGAGGCGTTCGTTTGGGTCGTAACTCCCGGGCAGGATGTCTGCCCAGGTCAGGTTTCGACCAGGTTCCATACCACCGGGAATACAGGCATGTGCAGGACCCGCGCCAGCCCGGCCGAAACGCCCGTGGCCCTCGACGTAAACTGCGCTCTCATTGTTTTCGGTGCGGACCTGCAGTACTCGGTCGCGGAAACTGGTTTGCGTGTATTCAGTCCAGACGAGTTCGGGCTCACATATGTGCCCGTCGCCGTCGATCACCGTGGCGGGTCGTGTCATAACGCAATCCCCCAGTGCCATAAGTAGAGCCGTAAATTAACACATGTGCCGGGATGGACGGAGGTTCTCTCCAGCAGGCAGAGCCTTCTGGAAATCTTTCATCCGTTACCTGTGGCCAGCGCGGGATAGCGCCTAGGGCACGTGCCCGGTAGCATGGCTCTCGGCAAATCGAAAGTTAAGTAAGCGCGAAGCGCAGGCTGGGGGAAGAACATGGGCGAATCCGTATTACGTTATGAAGAAAAGGAGCATGTGGGGGTGATCACCCTCACTCGACCCGAGGCGATGAATTCGCTGACCTATCAATCGTATCTGGAGCTCGAAGACACCGTTCGTAGCTGTACGGCACGAGTGCTGATTATCACGGGCGAGGGTCGAGCATTCTGCGCGGGGGACGACGTGAAGCAGATTCTCGGTAGCTCCGAGCCTCCACCGGAGGCGTTTGTTGAGCGAGCGAAAAAGACTGCCGGCCTGACCCCCGCAGCGGATGCGTTGTTATACACGAACATTCCGGTTATCGCAGCCGTGAACGGCCCCGCGGTGGGGTGGGGCATGGAGCTTGCGCTCATGGCCGACATTCGCGTTGCTTCTGAGAATGCCAAGTTCGGCGAGCTTTTCGTGATTCGTGGGCTGTGTTGCGATGCACCTGGATTGGGTCGTCTTGCTCAGCTCGTGGGTCGTGAACGGGCAGCCGAGTTGCTCTTCACCGGCGAGGTGATCGACGCGGAAACCGCCCTGGCCATTGGTCTGGTGTCACGTCGAGTTCCCCACGCGGAGCTCATGCCGACAGCGCATACGCTGGCGGCAAAGATTGCGGCTAATCCGCCACTTGCCGTGCAGGCGCTGAAGGCAGGGTTGCGCCGCACGCTGGATCCCGATTGGCAGGACACTGGCCGTTGGGCTATCGAGCAGATTCGTGAACTTCGCAAAACAGAAGATTCTCAGGAAGGGGTACGCGCGTTCCTCGAAAAACGCACGCCGGTTTACGTCGGCCGTTAAAGTCTCAGGAAGGTTCGATCCTCGGATTGCCGAGCAAAGTCTGCGGGGGGCGCGCACCGTAGGTCATCCAGCGCCAGATGAATTCCAATGGCCCGAAGCGGAAACGGTTGAGCCACAGTGGACTTGTCACCAGCTGGAAAGTCCAGATGGCCAGTACAATAAGATAGAGTTCGGCCCGTTCGAACTGGCCGAATAGCGCGAGCCCTGTACCCGTAAAGATGAACAGGCAAATGACGCTGTGGGAGAGGTAATTCGTCAGCGCCATTTTGCCCACGGCTGCAAGTGCATTTTGCAAACCGCGTAGACTGTCCGACTGACACCAGAGCATGACGAGGCCGATGTATCCACAAGCGGTCGCTGCTCGACCTAGCTGGTAGGTTGGAGTGAAATAAGGGTTGGTCCAGTCGATCGTGAAATTTCCGGTCACGGCGAAATAGACTTCCATTACGTTGATAGGCAAACCGATCGCCAATCCCCATGCGGCAAACCAGCCGTAGAACCGAACGCCCCTCTGGCCCGTCAGGATGTGCCATTTGAAAAACGCCATGCCGAGAAACATCATCGCCAACACGTCCCACAACGCGCTGGTGAACACATCCACCGTGGACAACTGCCAGGCATCCGGAGCAAAAATGACAACGTTTACGACGTAGCCACTTTGGCGAGCTTCGATTTCGCGCGCATTAGTCGCCGCGGACGGCAGGTGCCCCGCTTGCATCGTAAGATAACGATCGGCTGCTTGCCGATCACGAGACGTGGGTTTTGTGTTTCCGGATTCGGCCAATTCCACTCGATCGACGGCCGCTCGTTGCTCCGCTAAAGCTAATGTATTGGCGGTCTGTGCGACCACCATGATGAGTACCAGGGTCGCGCCAATCGCAGCTAGTGAGCGCGCCGATAGGTTGCGGAAGAAATACAGAACGAGACCGGCAAGACCATAGGCGTACAGGATGTCACCCAACCACAACAGCGCGAACATATCGACGAGGCCAAAGGCAATCAGCAGAAAGGTGCGACGAAAGTACAGGCGTCGGACGAAACCATCTCCCTCCGCTGTGGTTGATTTGCTGGTAAAGAGTATGACACCTGCTCCGAAGAGCATTGAGAAAATGGCGCGCATCGCGCCCTCGACGAACACCCAGTTCAGTTCGTAACTTAACAGGTTGGCACCCTCGGTAGCGCCATCGACCACGGGATTGAAATAGGCTGCGTAGGGTTGCCCGAACATGATGATGTTCAGTAGCAGAATGCCGAGGAGCGCAATTCCTCGCAGTACATCGATGGAACCGATGCGCTCCGTTCTCGGGGTGAACCGGGTTGCGGTTACTGTGTCCAGCCGGGGCCCACTTTTGCTTGAAGTTCGCCGTCGATTTCGAGTTGCACGCGATCGGTGTAGAAGGAAACGTAACCTTGCAGGGCCAGGCATTCGTCGAAGGGTGTCAGGTAACTCCACATAACATCGTTCAGCGTGCCGTCGTCCGTGGTGACGCTCCAATAGCTGGCATCACCCTTAAACGGGCAATGTGTCGAGGTTTCCGAAGCGGCGAGGAGGCTTTCATTTACGTCTTCACGAGGCAGGTACAATACCGGCCGGTGTTTGGTCTCTGTGACCGCCACGGCATTTTGGGTATCGGCAAGTACCGTATCTCCCACCAAGACCCGGATGTGCGCCGGGCTGGCTTCGATATTCACTTCATAATTCGGATGTTTCTGAAACCCGGGTGCGGAGTTGTTCATCTGATCGGTCTCGTCATAACCTTGCAAGAAGGTATGTGAGACAGGACACTAGATCAAGTTCAAAGATCTGTTCGAAGGAGGGGAAGAGATGGTTGCCGAAGCTAAGCCGGTTGGGAAGGGGAGGTATCGAGAGTCGTATGGGAGGTACTTGGAGGACTTCTCAGTTGGGGATGTTTATGAACATCGGCCAGGAAGGACGATCACAGAGAGCGACAATACCTGGTTCACACTGTTGACCATGAATCAGCACCCGTTACATTTCGACAAAGAGTACGGCGCAAAAAGCGAGTTCGGGCAGGTGCTGGTGAATTCCTGCTTAACGTTGTCGTTGGTGACCGGAATGTCGGTCTCGGATGTGAGCCAGAAAACGGTCGCTAATCTCGGCTGGAACAATGTAAAGCTCACGGCCCCCGTGTTCATCGGCGATACGATCTACGCAGAATCAGAGGTGCTATCAATTCGAGAATCCAAATCGCGACCGACTCAAGGTATCGTCAACATCCGGTCGATTGGCAAGAAGCAGGATGGCACCGTGGTAATCAGTTTCGAACGGGCGATGCTCATCCCGAAACGCGGCCACGCGGTTGATGACGCGATCGACTACTAGTTGAGCAAATCAAAATATGTCTGAACAAGAACAGATCATCCTCGATACGGTAGATAAATTTCTCGCAGCGGACGTTGCCCCCGTGGCGCAGACCCTCGAGCAGGAAGATGTTTATCCCCATGAAATTGTGGAGAAGATGAAGGCGCTGGGGTTGTTCGGTGCCACCATCGGCGAGGCCTATGGAGGACTCGGCTTGCCTGCGAGCACCTATGCCAAGATCGTCGAGCGGGTGTCAGCGGTGTGGATGTCGGTTTCCGGAATCTTCAATTCGCATCTCGTCATGAGCGCTGCGGTGGAACAATTCGGCACGGTTTCGATGAAAGAATCCGTTCTGCCGCGAATGGCCACCGGCGAGTTACGTGGTGGCATCGCGTTGACAGAACCCGATTGTGGAACGGACTTGCAAGCGGTGCGCACCCGGGCGGTTCGTGACGGTGATGAGTACGTAATCGACGGCACCAAGCAGTGGATCACAAGATCGGTAGAAGGCAACGTATTGGCGGTGCTCAATGGGGGTCCTGATGGGACGGCCACTTTCTTGCCGGTCGAAGTCACGCGCCATGGCGACGAAGTCGAAGTTTCGGCCGTAGTTGG
>SMWK01000129.1 GCA_004356895.1 Gammaproteobacteria bacterium | reverse complement strand
TTGTCGTCGATTGCGACCCCGTTGGCGACTTCGACCCGGTCGGCGACTTCGACCCGGTCGGCGATTTCGACCTCGTTGACGATTGCGACCTCGTCGACGATTTCGACCTCGTTGACTAGTGCGGCGATGAGCGGTGCTTCGAGCAAGGTGTCTGCCCCAAGATCGCCACATAACAGGCTCGCACTCCTGGCGAGGTGCCGGTGCAGGTCCACGTAGGAATCGTTCAGCGTTTTAAACTTCCGTGCTGTTTCGCCGAACTGCTCGAAAACCTCGCGTCGGTAGTCGTCAAGCTCAGCCTGCTTGGCTTCCAGCTGCGTTTGCAGATCCCGGGTCTTGCGGCCAGTTCCGGTGATCCGTGCGATAAAATAACCACCGCCTGCAGCTAGCAGGCCCCCGAGGATAGTCCAGACGAGTAAGTCCATGTGTGACCTGTCATATTGCGACGGCGGCATCATACGCTCAGGTACTCGACAACGCACGGCTAAACGAGGGATGGATTAATAGACTTTTGGCGGCGTTTTGCCGCCATAGGTGTTCCAGAGGGCAACACACTCCACCAGCGCGGTCGCTCATCGAGGCACTTTTAACTCAGGATTGGGGAGAAAGGTAACGTTTTTGCGGTTATACTGCCCGAGTTCGAGCCAAAAGCCATACTTGAGAGGATTTGATCAGATGAGACGACTTTCTGCTTTGCTCGCGCTTTTGCTGGCTTCGGCCAGTGCATCGGCGCTTGCTCCCAACGACCATGTCGATAACTTCCGGCTGTTTGATCATGCCGGCCAATCCCACGAACTGTATTACCTGTCCGACGCAAAAGCCGTCGTGTTCATGGTGCAGGGGAATGGTTGTCCCATCGTGCGCAACGCGCTGCCGCGTTTAAAGGAGATTCGCGATACCTTCGAATCTCAGGGTGTGGAATTCCGGATGATCAACGCAAACTTACAAGACAATCGCGCATCGATTGCGAAGGAAGCGGAAGAATTTGGTATCGATATGCCAATTCTGATCGACGACACACAGCTCATCGGCGAATCCCTTGGCCTCGTACGTACGGGCGAAGTATTTGTGGTTGATCCCAAGACCTGGACCGTGGCCTATCACGGCGCCCTGGATGACCGTCTGACCTACGAAAACCAGAAGGCGGAAGCCAAACATCACTATCTCGTGGATGCGCTCACACAAATGGTCGCGGGTGATGGGGTAGAGGTTGCTCACGTGGATGCTGTTGGCTGCTTGATCAACTTCCCGGAGAACGGCAAACGTGCCGCTGCCACGCACGCGCAGATCTCCTACTCAGAGACAATCGCGCCGATGCTGCAGGAGAACTGTGTAACCTGTCACCGCGAAGGTGGCATTGGTCCCTGGGCGATGACGGACTACAACATGGTTCGAGGTTTTGCCCCGATGATCCGTGAGGTGATCCGCACCAAGCGGATGCCGCCCTGGCACGCCGATCCGCAACATGGCGTCTGGGCCAACGATCGATCACTTGCCCCGGAACAGGTACAAACGCTCGTACACTGGGTTGAAGCTGGCGCACCACGTGGTGATGGACCGGATCCGCTCGCTGAAAGCACAAAAACCTGGCCCGAGTGGGGTATCGGCGAACCGGATCTGATCGTCGAAATCACCCCTCATTCGTTTCCGGCTACGGGTGTGGTCGATTATCAGTACCAGCGGGTTGCAAATCCTCTCGATCACGACGTATGGGTTCGCGCGGTGGAAATTCTTCCGGGTGATCGATCAGCGTTACACCATGTAATTGTCATGTTTGGCGAAGAACATCCTGAAGCCGAAGAACCACGGCGACGATTTGTCACCAAGGGCACCTTGGGTGGCTACGTCCCGGGAAATTCGACGGATATGTTCCCTGAGGGCACGGGTACGCTGCTTCCCGCGGGAACCTCTTTCATGTTTCAGATGCATTACACCACGTATGGTAAAGCCGGTACGGACAAGTCCCGTTTTGGCATCTACTTCCATGACGAGAAGCCTGAGTATCGGCTTGCCGGTACGGTGTTGATGAACACGAAAATTAAAATTCCGGCCAATACCAAGGCTCATACGGAGTCGGCATCACAAGTGCTGAAACGTGATGTGCTGCTCTATAGCTTGCTGCCGCATTCTCACTTCCGGGGTACGGCGTCTGATTTCATCGCCATCTACCCGAACGGTGAAGAAGAAGTGTTGCTGTCCGTACCGAAGTACGACTTCAACTGGCAGACCAGCTACGAACTCGAGGAGCCGAAGGTATTACCTGCGGGAACCACGCTCGTGCACCACACAACCTGGGACAACTCCAAGCAGAACCTGGCTAATCCCGATCCCAGCATCGAAGTGACGTGGGGTGAACAAACTTTCGAAGAGATGCTCTTTGGTGCGGTCACTTACCGCTACCTGGACGACGATAACGACGAACCGGTAAACCGGCTGAGTCGGGCCGACTAAAACTAGCAACTTGAAACGATAAACGCCCGCCATACGAAAGTGTATGGCGGGCGTTTTGCTGTCTGCAGCGGTTGTGTGTGGGGATCAGAAAACGGCAATCGGATTCATCGGTGATCCCGTACCGCCAACCACCCTGAGCGGTGATCCGACAAACAAAAACGTCCAGCGATTTCGCTCCCGAGCCGCGTGTGCCAACGGGCCGAGATCGAGATTGTCGAGGATCGGCATCCCTAAGCCCACCAGCACCAGTTCGTGTAACGGATTGGCCAGACCTTCGACGCCTGATGGCATCACATCGCTAACCCCGTCCGACCCGATGACCGCAACGTCTCTCGCTTTCAGCCACGGGGCGATTGACGCATGTGCTCCAGCAGCAGCTTCCAGGAAGTTCCACTGGCCCTTCTGGCGTACCTGCTCCCAGCGACCGGTTCTGATCAACAACACGTCACCACTCGCTACTGTGACGCCTGTTTTTGCTTCCCAGGCTTCGAGATCCTCGATGGTGATCGCATATCCCGGCTCGAGAAAATCCACGCCTTTGAACCAGGCCATATCCACCAGCACGCCTCTTGTGAATACGCCATTTTTGGCGTTGTGAATGCCGAGCTTCTCAGCGCCAGTTGCTTTGAGTATTTCGATGGGGAACCCGTTGTACATCTTGCCCTTGTGAATAAAGTGCGGCAGGCCGTCCATATGAGAATGTGCGAAGCCGTGGTACTCAACCGAGTATTTGTCACCGGCTACCTGATGACCGCTGAATTCGCTGATGGTGAGCGTGTGCTCGAAGGGGTTGGCGTTTAAGTCATCACGTTGTTTGTTGAGATCCAAGGCGAGCGATATCGATACACCGTCGCGCACGAGTTTTGCTGCCGCTATTCGTTTCTCGGGCGTAATGAGATTGAGCGTCCCCAGTTCGTCTTCTTTTCCCCAGCGTCCCCAATTGGAAATTTCCTGCATCCATTGTTCAAATTGGGCGGTTGAAACGAGCTGCGGTTCGTTTTCAGCCGCGGTAACTTGCCAGCTCAAAGTGGCAACCACCAACAAAATCGATATTGATCTAAACAGCTTATACATATTGTTACTCCGTTTGAGTTTAGAAAAGCGCATCCTCGCGACCGATTGGAGCAGAAAATAGTGTGTTGAACAAACGGTGACACAGGTTGAAGAAGGGCGTGATCATCGGCTGATTCACCGTTAAACTGGCCCGCCCCCATTAACTCAAACACCGGAGACAGAAACTTGAGCGAGGCTAACATGCAACCCGTGGACATCCCGGATCCATACTCCCTGGAGCTTTCTGAGATCAACCTGTCTAACCCGGCGTTGTTTCAGCAGGATGCTCACTGGGCCTACTTCGAGCGGTTGCGCAAGGAAGACCCGGTACATTATTGCCCGGAAAGTGCCTTCGGGCCTTTCTGGTCGGTGACCAAGTTCAACGACATCATGCACGTGGAAAAGAACCATAACATCTACTCCTCCGAAGGGGGCATTGGGTTGGGTCCACCGATCAACGAACCCCAGTCGGAGGAATTCCGTCCGACCATGTTCATCGCCATGGACCCCCCCAAACACGATGTGCAGCGTAATACGGTGACCCCGGTTGTAGCGCCGAGGAACCTTGTTTTGCTGGAAAGCACGATCCGCGAGCGAGCCGGGGAAATTCTTGACTCCCTGCCTCTGGAGGAAACGTTCGATTGGGTAGACCGCGTTTCCATCGAATTGACGACCCAGATGCTCGCGACGTTGTTCGATTTTCCATTCGAGGACAGACGTAAGCTCACTCGCTGGTCCGATGTCGCAACCGCGGTACCAGGGGCGGGCCTGATCGAATCGAACGAGCAACGCCGTGAAGAGCTACTGGAATGCCTCGCTTATTTCACGCGGCTGTGGAACGAGCGGGTGAATGCCGAACCCGGCAACGATCTCATTTCGATGTTGGCCCATGGCGAATCCACGCGGCATATGCAGCCGATGGAGTTTCTCGGGAACCTCATCCTGCTCATCGTCGGTGGCAACGACACCACGCGAAATTCCATCAGTGGTGGCGTATTGGCGCTGAATGAGAACCCGCAGGAATATCAGAAACTTCGGGATGATGTGAGCCTGATTCCCAACATGGTGCCGGAGATCATCCGCTGGCAGACGCCGCTGGCCTATATGCGGCGAACGGCACTGGTCGACACCGAACTCGGTGGCAAACAGATCAAGGCAGGGGACAAAGTCGTCATGTGGTATGTCTCGGGCAATCGCGACGAGGAAGTGATCGACCGCCCGAACGAATTTCTCATCGACCGGCCCAAGGCGCGCCACCATCTTTCGTTTGGTTTTGGTATTCACCGTTGTATGGGCAACCGTCTCGCCGAGATGCAGCTTCGCATCGTGTGGGAAGAGATCATGAAACGTTTTCGTATGGTCGAGGTCGTGGGTGAACCGGTACGTACCTACTCGACGTTCGTCAAAGGTTTTACCAAGCTACCTGTGCGAATTCATGCATGGTAAGTTTGGGGCGAAAGTTAGTCCGATAGTCTTTACACCGAACCCAAACTTATTCTGATCCCAAACTGTTACCGGTAAAAATCAACAAAGACGATGCTACTGGAATGATTTTTAAGCGCGACGAGATGTCTGCGATCACCCATAAAGATTGTCATAAGACACGGTAGCGTCATGGCTGTGGGTGTCGGATTAGCTGAAAAGCTTGCCCGGACTGGATGCTGGGTCAAACTCTTTATCGACGGCGAAACGCTCGGTCAAAATCTAAGCTGTATCTGCGCACTTACTGGGCGGGTGTGATACATAAACTCGGTGTTCAGTTCATACCCTATGCCCGTCTGTTCGCAGCTATTGGCGACACCGTTTACTTCTACCACAATGGTAGTGGTGAACCAATTCTGTGCGAAGGCACCGACAAGCTTGTTATAGCACAGGGGTATAAGCCTGAAACCTCCCTGGAGCAGCCGTCGGCCGAGGCTGCACGCTGGCTGCAGCGCAATCT
>SMWK01000128.1 GCA_004356895.1 Gammaproteobacteria bacterium | reverse complement strand
TTCAGCTACCCGTCCGGTACCCGGACGTTTGTTAAAAGACACCCACTACGACCAGGTTGTTCGTTGCCGCGCTCGATTTGCGTGGCGTTAAAGTTATGGAGGCCTAAATGGCTATTGGAACTGTTAAGTGGTTTAACCCCGCAAAGGGATTTGGATTCATTCAGCCGGAATCCGGCGAGAAAGACGTTTTTGTCCACATCAGTGCGGTTGAAGCCGCCGGCATGGGCACACTGACCGAAGGTCAGCGCGTCAGCTACGAAGTCGTTACGGAGCGTGGTAAACAAGCAGCTGGCAGCCTCGCTGCAGCCTAACGCTCGTTTCGCTAGGCTGAAGGGCGGTCCTGATTGGGCCGCCCTTTGTTTGTTTAGGTCACACACAGGGAATAGCCCTGCTCTTTAGTTATTGGACTACTCCAGGACGCCAGCGAATCGCATCGGCGATAACGACAGTACCCGAAGTAACGTTGGCAACTTCAAGTCGCACTTCGCCTGCGGGTAGCTGAAAATCACCCAGTTCGTTCCACCCAAACGATGCTTTTGTTCCATCGAATTCAATTGGTGTGCGTTTGCCATCTGATACCAAAGTCATCTCAAATTTGCCGAGATACGACCTCAAGAGAACACCCGGATTAAATTGCGGGTTGCTGTCGGTGCTGGTATTGATGCCCAGGTAATAAGACAGTTGCCACCGCCCTTCATGGGGCAAGGTCGCTGTGAAATCCGCGTGGCTGTTACCTTGACCCGGAGAGATCAGTGCGTGTGTTCTTCGGTATTTACCCCAGCTGTCGTAGTACACCGCACGACTCCAGTAGCGGGGGTTCCCAAACCTCAATTGATACTCGGGTAACCCCTGGTCCAGATCGACATCACCTAGAAAGGTACTCGTGGCCGTTGTTGCTGGCTGATCGCGCCATATCGTAAAACCCGCATCTAGATCATCGACAAAAATATCGCCCGTTCTAGGCGGCTGCCAGTCACTGGACCGAAAACCGACAAAGGGATCTGCAACCACTTGTTGCTCACTATCTACTCTGGGTAGCGTTAGCCGTTGATCGTTTCGATTGAGGGCGAGGTAGGGTTGAGTCCATAACTGGAAAAGGGGTGTCGACGTGACTATGCCTACCTCGATCGCGCTGTTCGGTGGGATGCGCTTGGGACCCGTCACGTCCCAAATGGGTTCATCACTACTCCCCCACTGATACCGCAGTTGTATCAAACCCGGGGTGTTTTCGTCGTTGCGTACCCACACCCGAGTCTGATACTGCGGATTTCCGTCTTTGTCTCTCAGTCTCTCTGATTCAACCTCCGAGACCAGGAAACCAGGCAGAGCAGCATCGTGGAGCCAGTCGCCTAAAAGTACGGCTAAATCAATCTCGAGGCCTTCCGCAATTCGATACAGGTCTGATATCTGGAAGTGTTTTCCCCTGTATTGATTGAGAAGTTCAGCAATCAAAGCGGCTGATTGCTTTCGTCCAAGGCCATCGAGTATCGATCGAGAAATCGCCTCACTTTTCAGTGACAGGGCATTGAGCGCAGTGCGAGGCGTTTCGGTTAGTTTCAAGTCAGCCAGGGGAGCTCCCAGCGCACGGTCCCATACGGAGGGTTTGTGGGTAGTGACTCTACGCATAGCAGCGGCTATCTCGTCGAACCGGCCTTGCGTCAGGTTCTGAACTATCAGCCCCAGTATCGTGTTGATGGAATTATCAAATTCATGAGCGGAGAAGTAACCCGTTCTCTCAGTCAACAACCGGGTTACCAACTCATCAAGAACAAAGTTGACCGCATGGGCACCCTCGCCTTGTGCGCTGGTTTGAAACCGCAGGAAATTACGAGCGACGCCGGTGAATATATTGCCGCCGTTGAAGTCGTTCTCAAAGTACTGCTCTATGGCTTCGAGCTTTGCTCTGCCGATACCACCTTCGCGATCTTCAAACTCTTCGGGATTGGCAAACCTGAGTTCGAATCTGGAGGTCGGGAAGCTGTTTTCACGCAGCATCATCACCCCTGGCATCGATTGCACGCTATCCATGCGCCAGCCACCGCCATAACCCCTGAGCGCATTCGGCGTCTCAACAAGACTCAAACCATCATAGGGATACGACAGCCCAAGTGCTTGTGCAGACAGAAACAAGTCTCCCAACCTTTCCCGAAGTGCTACTTCTGCATCCTCAAAAAATCTGAAGTTGCGATCGTGATCCGGATAAAGAAGGATCTCAAATTCAACATCCGCTGTTTCCATAGTTCTGCGTATGAAGCGAGAAGCCAGTAACCCCACGTGAGGTACCGGCGAGGATGGGTGAAAACGATATCTAGCGACTGCTCCCTCGGTTCCCAATAAATGACGCCGCCCGGGGCCGGCAACCAGCCAATCCGCGGGAACTTCCACCTCCAGGTCCAGCATGAAATAGTCATATGGATGTGTCCTCGGATCACTAATCGGTGTATCCGTGCCGCTGGATGGCAACCAATGGGCACCCGGTGTCATGCCAATATACGACGAATCAAAAACACTGGGTTTAACGCCGAGCAGGCTGATCTGAGCTTGGTTTAAGTCACCTTCCATCCTGTTGAAGTAGGTGTCCAGGTAACCGAAGTTGTCGTCAGGCTCGCCCGCTGCCTGAACCGATATTCGCGCTGAAGTTTCCGCTGCAATAGGCTCTCGCGGCACAATTTCAAGCAAACCATCGGCATGGGTCCAGTTTGACTCGACGCCGTCTACCGTGATGTTCGAAACCGTAATACCTGGATTCAAGGTGAATATGAGTGTGGATGAAGAATTACCCGCCGGGGTCAGAATCTCGAGATCCAGGTCCATCGTAACGGTATTGCCGGGGTCGAAAACCAACGTGCCAGACAAAGACGTCATATCCACTCTCGGCAATGTTTGTTTTGCCTCATGTGCTGTGCGCCAGACGTGCAGTTGTTCGATCTGCTTGTTTGTCCGCCAGGCATTCGCACCCAGTAGAGCAATCGAAGCCAGCAGTATCGTGAGGCTGATCATGATCATTTTCGATTTGGAACCGTCATCCCGTCTGGGATGCAACGTTGTCGCCAGACATAACAACCCAACGCCCAGAATCAGATGAGCCAATGTTCTCATTTCATCACCCTCTGCCATGAATCTCGGCAGGATGTCGGAAGCGATCACGAAAGATGGCACCAAGCTTATCCAATGCTGAAGATGTAATGGAACATTGAAAAGAATCCAAACTTGCAAAGCGATCAGTGCGAGCGAAATCAATGCAATCAGAATTCGATAACGGACTGTCACCGCTAGCAGGACGATCATTGAACACCACAGAAACAGCGCAGCGAGTGTTTGAAACAAGTACCCCAACAAGGAGATTGGTTCGACGGCATCGCCAACAGGCAAACCGAGCATATTTGCAACGACACCAAACGACTCGTACAAAAAGGCGATCACGAGTAGCGGTAACCAGGCTACGAACACAAGTCCAGTGACCTTGCCAGTCATGAACTCACCGTTGCTCAACGGTCGAGAGTCGAGGACCTCGACCATCCTATCTCGTTCATCGCGTGCTCTGACATCAAAAGCCAGGAAAGTGATACCGGCCAGAAATACGAGCAACAGATTAAGACCTGTCTGAGCGATCAGATAACGGGGTCCCACTGCGGCAATGGTTGCCGACATACCTGAAAAGGAACCATGCAGGAAGGTGAACTGGGCAAAGGTAGCTACACCCACGAGGATCGCCAGGATTGCATACAGCCAATACAGGACTCGCCTTCTATTCGAACGTATTTCCGCACGCGCCACGACAAGTATCATCGGCAAACGCATCTACTACTCCCGCTTTTTCTCTGTATTTGGTGTGCTTCGCACACCACCCAATCGAAGTAACCCTAAGCCACCGTTGTTAGTCAGTCGATCTAGCCGGCAATTAAGTTTGCTGGCATCCATAGCCCGGGTTCTCTTCGAACGGCTCCGTACGCCAGCAGGAGGATAATAAACGCAAGCTGAGTTTCGAGATAGGGAGGGTCAAAATCGGTTCTGATCGTTTGATCGTCGGTAATCTTTTCTCGATTCCAAAATGGTATGACACCGATCCCACGTGTGAATTCGACGAATGATTGAGGTGTACTCGGTGGTATATCCTAGCGGCTTAAATAACAAGAATGGAACTCCTATGAAACTACGCCCAGTAGCCCTCATCGTTTCATCTCTGACAATGATCTCGCTACCCGTCTATTCCGAGGAGGCAGAAGAATCAGCAGAGATCAAAGTCGAGTGGGACGTTAGCCATCCCGGTTACTCAGTTCCGCCAACCACAGCGACTATCAACGTTACTGAAGGCACCTGGATGAGCCTGGATGTTTCTCCCGATGGTGAAAGTATCGTGTTCGACTTATTAGGCGACATTTATCGTATTCCATTCGCCGGTGGGGAAGCTGAATCGCTGCTTGGCGGCCATGCCTGGGATATACAACCGCGGTTTAGTCCGGATGGCAGCGCTATTGCGTTCTCTTCAGATCGCGCAGGTGGCGAGAACATCTGGATAATGAATCTTGAAAGTCGCGATATGCATCAAGTGACGTTCGAGGATTTTCGCTTACTCAACAACCCGAGCTGGAGTCCCGATGGAGATTACATTGCCGCACGCAAACATTTTACAACTTCTCGTTCGCTCGGCGCTGGGGAAATCTGGATATACCACGCACGCGGCGCAAAGGGGAGCAAAGGTGTCCCGGTTGTTGAGCGCCCCGACCCAACTTTCCAAAAAGAACTGGGTGAACCGATGTACGCTCCAGCGGGTGATGTTATTTACTACAGCCAGAACTCAACGCCCGGCAACACATTTATTTATCACCAGGATAGTAATCAGGAAGTATTCCAGATCAAGAAAGTCGATTTGGAAACCGGTGAAACGTCAAAGGTGGTCGGCGGTCCAGGGGGCGCAGTTCGGCCAACACCCGCACCGGATGGAATATATATCGCTTACGTCAAACGCGTTCGAGCCCTGTCCCGATTGTTCATCATGGAGCTGGCGAGTGGTGAAGAAACCATGTTGGTTGATCACCTGGACCAGGACATGCAGGAAACCTGGGGGGTTCAAGGTATGTATCCAAACATGGACTGGACGCCGGATAGCAAGCAAATCGTGTATTGGTCTGATGGCGGTCTCTGGCGAGTTGATATTGATACCCAAGAGAAGGTAAACATTCCCTTTGAGGTAAAGGACACTCGGAGTATTTACCCTGTTCCCCTATTTTCAGTGGACGTCGCACCAAGCCAATTCAACACCAAGATGGTTCGTTTTGCCCAGAGATCACCCGACAACAAGTCCATCGTGTTCGAATCCATAGGCCAACTTTACGTAAAAACCGGTGACAAAGAACCCGTGCCGCTAACCAGAGAGAAGGGCAACGGTTTCGAGTTCTCACCCGTCTGGTCACCCGACAGTAACAACATCTATTTCTTGCGCTGGGACGACCAGGAACTGGCAAGTATCGAGGTAGTCAGCCGCCGAGGTGGAAAATCGAACCAACTCAACCGCGAACGCGGTCAATATACGGAATTGAGTATTTCCCCCGACGGCAAAACCCTGGCGTACCGAAAACTACCGGGTAGCAACCTTCTGCATCCCGAATGGGGGCAAACACCTGGCAACTACTTGATGGATATCAAAAGCCGGGAAACCCATTTTGTATCCAAGCGCGGGGGTTCACCACGTATTGACCCGGACAACAGAGTCGTTTACACGCTGGAACGCAAACAACCATCTGGCAGAGACAGCGACACCGCAAAAACCCAGCTGTTGTCCATGACCAGGGATGGACACAACATCAAAGTCGTCGCGGAAACTGAATTCGGCACCGATATTCAATTGTCCCCAGATGGTAAATCTATCGCCTTCCTGGAGAACCACCATATCTATGTTTCAGCGTTCGCAAAAACCGGCAAGACAATTACCCTGGGGCCAAAACAGAAGGGCTTGCCATCAAAAAGAGTGAGTGACATCGGTGGCACCTACGTTCACTGGTCCGCTGATTCGAAGCGCCTTAGTTGGTCTGTTGGGCCGCTGTTAAAAACGGTCAATATCCCCGACGTGCTATTCGATGAAGAATCGAATGTTGAGGCAGTGGACTTATCCATGTTAATTCAGACGGATGTTCCAGACGGTGAACTTGCACTGACCGGTGCGCGAATTGTCACCATGAATAGCGAACGAACTGTGATAGAAAACGGCATCATCCTGATTTCAGAAAACCGCATCAAACAAATCGGTTCGGCAAACGAAACGAATATTCCGGATGGTGCATCTGTTATTGAACTACTTGGCAAGACGATTATACCGGGTTTAATCGATATCCACGCTCACGGCGCATACGGCGATGGCCAGATCATTCCTCAGCAAAATTGGAATTCCCTGGCTCACCTGGCCCTCGGTGTAACCACCCTGCACAACCCTTCAAGCACAGCTACCCAGGCATTTGCAGCGGCAGAATATGCGTTGGCCGGAAGAATCCTGTCACCGCGAATCTTTTCTACAGGAGAAATTGTTTACGGGGCAAAAAGTACTTCCTGGACCCCCATTGATTCTCTGGATGACGCGTTGAGCCATATCCGTAGACTGAAAGCCCAGGGAGCAATCAGCATTAAAAACTACAATCAACCAAGACGAGACCAGCGCCAACAGATAATCGAAGCCGCACGATCTGAAGGCATTATGAGCGTTGCAGAAGGCGGCTCATTGTTTCACCTGGACATGAATCTGATTGCAGATGGCATCACCGGCATCGAACACAACGTACCGACGCTTGTGATGTATGACGACATTACGCAGTTCTGGCGACAGTCTGGTGCTGGTTATACGCCAACGCTCGTTGTGACTTATGGCGGGTTAACATCCGAAGATTATTTCTACCAACATACGGAAGTATGGAAACATCCTATCCTGTCGCGGTTCGTGCCACCAACCGTTTTACAACCAAGATCAGTAAGGCGGCAAATGGCGCCGGAAAGCGACTACAAGGATGATGATTCTGCTGCATCGGCCAAGGTACTCATGGAAGCCGGGGTTATGGTGAATATTGGCGCCCATGGCCAACGCGAGGGCCTTGCCTCCCACTGGGAGATGTGGAGTTTCGTCAGAGGTGGCATGTCACCCATGCAAGCACTGTCCGCGGCGACAATTAATCCGGCAACCTATCTGGCAATGGATGGAGACCTGGGTTCTATCGAACCCGGAAAGCTCGCAGACCTGGTCATCCTCGACGCAAATCCGCTCGACGATATCAGAAACAGCGACAAAGTCAGTCATGTCGTGCTCAACGGCAGAGTTTACGAGTCCGGCACATTGCAAGAAGTCACCACGGGTGATCGGAAATTGGCGCCGTTTTGGTGGCAACAAAAACCACAGGGTATGATCAAATGACTGCACTTCAGGCTTACCAAAACAACGTCATTTCATTCGATCGAGGCTAACAACGTGTACCGGTTTTTTTACGCACCCAATTCCTGCTCTCTTGCATCACATATCGCCCTGGAACAGGCAGGTGCTGCCTATGAAGCCATTAAGGTGAACCTCGGGACGAATGAACAGCGTGAAGATAAGTACCTGTCGATTAATCCAAAGGGAAGAGTGCCCGTTCTAGCGGCACCAGACGGTATCCTGACCGAGAATCTGGCAATTCTGGTGTATATCAGCCAGACATTTCCCGAAGCACGCCTCGCGCCGCTGGACGATCCTTTTGCCAGTGCCCAGGTGCTGTCATTTTGCACCTATTTGAGCTCGACGGTTCACGTCGCTCACGCACATGGTGCGCGCGGTTATCGATGGGCAGACGATCCTGTCGCCGTCAGTGAAATGAAACGAAAAACCCCAGAAACCATGGGCGAATGTTTTGAGATGATCGAGACCAAACTGTTCAAAGGGCCATGGGTGATGGGCGAGGACTACAGTATTAGTGATATCTATCTCTTCACCATTGCAACCTGGTTGGAAGCAGATGGTGTCGACCCTGCCCGATTCCCCAAGGTACATGAACACCGGACCAGGATGCTGTCGGACCCGATTGTGAAAAAGGTCATCGCCGCACAATAGTTGTGAACAAATCGGCATGGCACAAGCTCACATAGCTCAGCTTCTTTGAGATCGGTTATCATTGTTTGGGTGAACACCAACAAGGACAAGACATGGCCGGCTATCTGATTGCCAACTACAGTATTACTAATCCAGAGGGTTACCAGGCCTACATCGCCGCCGTCGGACCAACGATTCTGGCTCATCAGGGTGAGGTATTGGTTGCGGGCGAAGGCAGCGAAGCCGTCGAAGGAAAGCCGGGGGCTGTCACGATCGTGCTCAAGTTTCCAACGAAAGAAGCGTTACGCGCCTGGTACGACTCGCCGGAGTATCAGGAGATTATTCATCTCCGCACGGACAACACCGAAGGCGTACTCGTATTTGCCGATGAGTTTGTGATGCCAGGATGAATAGAGGTACGGCGAATACGG
>SMWK01000127.1 GCA_004356895.1 Gammaproteobacteria bacterium | reverse complement strand
GCGCACCGCGCAAGTAATCCCCCATGCTAGAACTCCTTCAACTTGATATTACGCGTACGCAGTGGATACAGTTGTCTTGTCAGCGCCTCTTCAGATATGAGGGGCAAGGCGCGTCTCGCAGGTAATGGCCTTAGTCCTTGCCAAGAGGCACAACGCAGTCCATGGACGCTGACAAGACAACCCGCAGGGCGCTCCCACTGCGTACGCGTGTGCCCCGCAACTTCGTTGCAACGGGGTTCACCTATGGCAAAGGTGGCTGGTGCGATGCGCTCAATGGTGAAGTAGTCGTCTACCCAGCGAACCAGAACCCCCTCGTTTGTTTTGTCCAGTAGAGCTGGGGGTGCGCCAACGGCGGTAAGCGAGAACCAGTACATGTTGAGTATACGGCGTTCGTTGAATGCCCAGACCAGACTACCGGCTACAGCAACACCGACTAACAACAAAAAAGGCTGCGAGGTATTGTCATGCACGGATCACCCGGATTCGTTTTCATGTCGAGCGCTCACATGCGCGTCGCCGTTTATAACCGACGTCGTCAAGGTCATGGGTCGACAGCATACCGAACAGTCTTCGATGTATTCCTGATTCTCGACACTGAGATCGACAACTATCTCGATGCGTTCTCCGCAATAGGGACAGTCCAGGTGACAGGTTTGAGTGACAAATTCCAAGTTAAGGTATGTCTTGCGTTGCCTAACGTCCCTTATAAGCCGGTTTCCGCTTCTCCATGAACGCGCGTGGGCCTTCTTGCGCGTCCTCGGTTCGAAACACGGGAGCCGAGATTTCAGTTTCGATCCTGAGCGCTTCGCGTTCCGGCTTGCCCAGACATTCTTTCACCGAACGGCGAATGGCTTTGACCGCCAGGGGGCCGTTGGCGGCGATCTTCTCGGCAATTTCCATCGCTTTCCCAATAACATCTTCGGTGACGTAATTGAGAAAGCCATAATCGAGCGCTTCTTTGGCTGAGATGAGATCTCCGGTCAACAATAGCTCCATTGCCTTGGCGTATGGAAGTTGCACGGGAAGTCGCACAGTGGAGCCACCGGCTGGAAAGATCGCCCACTTCACTTCCTGCACGCCAAATTTGGCTTCGGCGACAGCAACCCGGATGTCGGTTCCCTGGACGATCTCCATGCCACCGGCAATCGCATGCCCGTTGATCGCGGCGATCACGGGCTTCTCGACATCGAAGTTGCGCAAAAGCGCCCGGCCGGTGATTCCGGGCTCAGACATGAGCCGTTCGTCCCAGGTGTTTTCTGGCTGGCGTGCGCCGGACATCAGGGGAATGAGCTGACCCAGATCCGCTCCGGCACAAAAAACACTTCCGGTACCCGTGAGTATTGCCACGCGAATCTCATCGTTGTCCTTGACGTTCTGGAAGGCATCCGCAAGGCGTACCGAAACTTCCGGATTGATGGCGTTACGTGCCTCCGGGCGGTTCAGCGTGATGAGCGCGATGTGTCCTTTTGTTTCATAGTCGACGACTGCCATGACGCCCCCTTGCTGGAATCGTTCAGTCGCGAATGTCTACGATGTGTGTGACGGTGTCAAATAACCGCTCGTCCAGGACTGTCCCATGACGAACTTCAGTTCACCCGGTTCAAAACGCTCGAGCAGGCTCGAGGCAAACATCGTTGTATGTGGGACTTGGGAATACATAAAGCTCCAGGGGTATCGTCAGCCCCAGCTTTTCGGCGCAATCCTTGGCGATTGTGTGCAACGGTGCTGCCATCGTCCTGGTAAGACGCACGGAAGTAGAAAGCAAGTGTCGCCGAATACCGAGGTTGCCTTTTACCTCGCGCTTGGCAATCTGCTCATTGATCTTCTTGATGACAGGATCTTCGAGTAGTTGATCGAACATCTCTTTGTCATGTTGCGAGCGAAGTTGGGTTGCCTTCATGGCAAGGGCTCCGGGAAATTCCTGGGAACATTATAGGCACGTTTACTACACCTCCACGGGGAGCTTAAGGTAGGCTGTCGAACTTTTCGGATCTCGAGATAGGAATCCTCATGCAGTTCAATAACCGAATTACCGAAATGCTCGGCGTAGAAATCCCGTTAGTGCAAGCGCCGATGGGTTGGATTGCCAGATCGCAGCTGGCGTCCGCTGTCTCGAATGCTGGTGGACTCGGTATCATCGAAACGTCTTCCGGCGAACTCGACGCCATTCGCGAAGAGATCAAGAAGATGCGCAAGCTTACCGATAAGCCGTTCGGGGTGAATATCGCGCAGGCATTTGTGCGCGATCCCGACATCGTCCAGTTCGTCATCGATCAGGGGGTGAAGTTTGTCACTACCTCCGCGGGTAATCCGGAACGCTACACCGACCAGTTGAAGAGCGCGAATTTGACGGTCTTTCATGTGGTACCGAGTCTCAGTGCGGCACTCAAGGCGGTAGCGGCAGGTGTTGACGGTTTGGTTGTGGAAGGTGGCGAAGGCGGTGGATTCAAGAATCCCCGCGAGGTGGCCAGCATGGTTCTATTGCCGCTGGTACGCTCCCAGGTAGACGTACCGATTATCGCCGCTGGAGGTTTCATAGACGGTGCCTCCATGGCGGCAGCATTTGCACTTGGTGCGGAGGGCGTACAGATGGGCACGCGCATGGTGTCTTCAGCAGAGTCTCCCGTTCACGATAACTGGAAAGCGGCCATCATCAAAGCCAAGGAAACCGACACCGTGTTTCTGAACCGTTCGCACTCACCCGCCTTGCGAGCCCTGCGCACAGAGAAGACGACCCGCTTGGAACTCGATCAGGAAACCAATGCGATGACCGAGTTTGGTACAGCGCTCGAACTCTATTTTGGTGGTGATATGGAAGCCAGCATCGCGCTGACCGGACAAGTTTGTGGTCGCATAGATTCCGTACGACCGGTTGCCGAAATCATCGCCGAGGTACGCGAGGAGTTCTTCCGGACTATCGGCGATCTCGCCGCGCAATACACTTAGTCTGGGCTGATTTTTTCATTGTCTGTTGAACTCCAAAGCCAGACCTGTTGGGCCATCGAGCAGTTGTCCGTCTCGATAGCGAAGATAGCCGTTCACCCAGGTGGCAACCACCCGGGCATGCAGATCTATGCCGGCAAACGGGTTCCACCCGCATTTCGAATAGATCTCCAAGGGGTCGGCGATCTGATCCGGGTCGATGAGGACCAGATCCGCAAAATAACCCTCTCTGATGAATCCGCGATCCTGCACGCCAAATAATCGAGCCGGGGCGTGGGAAGTTTTCTCCACGACTTTCTCAATGGTTAGTATATTTTTCCTTGTCAGTTCTAACAAAGAAACCAACGCGTGTTGCGCCAATGGCAACCCGGCTGGTGCCTGCATGTATTTACCGGCTTTTTCTTCGAGGGTGTGTGGTGCATGGTCCGTGGCGATAACGTCAATGCGGTCTTCGTTTACGGCAGCTATCAGTGCTTCCTGATCGGCAACCGTTTTAATGGCGGGGTTACACTTGATGGCCGCGCCTTTTTCCGGATACCACCCATCATTGAAGAACAGATGATGCACGCAAACTTCTGCGGTGATGCGCTTTTCAGCGAGATCGCCCGGCGTAAAAAGAACCATTTCCTTAGCTGTAGTGAGGTGCAATATGTGTAAGCGCGAACCGTGGCGTGTAGCGAGCTCCACCGCGAGCGAGGAAGACTTGTAGCAGGCTTCCTCGGAACGGATGAGTGGATGTTCGGCAAAAGGAATGTCTTCTCCGTACTTCTCGAGTGCTTTTTGCTCGTTGGCTAAAATGGTGGGCGTGTCTTCGCAGTGGGTTGCGATGATGAGCGGCGTAGAGGCAAATATACCTTCCAGCGTCGCTTCGTTGTCCACCAGCATGTTGCCGGTGCTCGCACCCATAAATACCTTAACACCGCAGGCAAGCGCAGGATCAACAGTCTTGATCGACTCCAGGTTGTCGTTTGTGGCGCCGAAATAGAATGCGAAGTTGGCCACCGAGTGTTTGCGAGCTCTCGTATGTTTGTCGGCTAGAGCGTCGTGAGTGACCGTGAGCGGATTACAGTTCGGCATCTCCATATAACTTGTGATTCCACCAGCCACGGCTGCGGCGGATTCCGTGCGGATGGTGCCTTTGTGCTCGAATCCGGGTTCGCGGAAATGCACCTGGTCGTCGATCATCCCGGGCAGCAACCAGGCGCCCGCGGCGTCGATGGTTTCTACCCCCGCTGGGGCAGACAGGTTTATTCCTGAGATGCGGCCGTTCTCGATAAGCACATCGCCCTCGGAGATGGTTCCTTCGTTGACGATACGGGCGTTGGCGACGAGGAAGCTGTTAGTCACTGTTGGATGCTTACCTCGGCTTCAATTTCGACAGGGACGCCGAACGGCAACTCCGCCATCCCCACAGCGGAACGGGTATGGGCACCTCGTTTAGGACCGAACACATCCAGAATGAGCAGCGACGCGCCGTTGATCACTCCGGGTAGCGCGTTGAAGCCGGGTGCTGCGTTCACCATGCCAAACACCCTGAGCCAGCCTGTTACCCGGTCGAGCTCCCCGAGCGCCTCTTTGAGGCTGGCGAACAACGCAAGCGCCACACCTTGTGCGGCGGCGTAACCTTGCTCGGCGGTCAGATCCGACCCCACCTTGCCAAGCGGCTTGGCTATCGAGCCGTCATCGGCCAAAGGGACATGACCTGAAAGGAAAATACGATTCCCATCGATACGAACCAAATCGAAAGGTAAATTGCCTGTGTTCATGGGTACCGGCAGGGTGAATCCCAACTCGGCTAACCGTTCTTCGGGCGACCTGTTGGCGGACATCGCCTCCCTCCGTGTCTGCTTCACACTAAGCCTACTTCAGAGTATCAGCCGTGGCTATGCATGGGTGGATGTGCGGTTGGTCACGTTGCCAATTCCACGTGTACCTATACTTGGCCTTAATTAACGATTTTACCTTCGGAGAAGTTTTGTGCTGAAAAATGTAGCCAACTATGGCTGGATCATTGTTTTGTTGCTGACGGGCCCGGTGTACGGTGATACGGTGTTTGGAATCTACGCCGGAGCGGGTAGCTGGCAACAGTCGTTCTCTGGCGATGTTACTGCCGGAACCACGCAAGTAGACGTCGAGGATGATCTTGCGCTCGAAGATGAGAACAACAACATTTTTTACCTGGCGTTGGAGCACGGCGTACCCGTTTTGCCGAATCTTCGTGTGCAACATGCGAAAATCGCGGTTTCTGGCGAAAGCACGCTCACGCGTACCATCGAATTCAATGGAACTATCTTCAACCTGAGTGACGCGATTGCTACGGATGTGGAAATCAGCCAGACAGACCTCGTGTTGTATTACGAGGTGCTGGACAATGTCGTCTCTTTGGATATTGGGATGGCGGTTCGCAAGGTTGAGGGCTTCTTCGAGATAGCCACGACGCTTGAGGTCGCCCGTGCCGAATTCGATGGCGTGCTGCCACTGCTTTACGGCAGAGTACGTGCCGATCTGCCTTTGACTGGATTGTGGCTAGGCGCCGAGGTGCAAGGCCTTGGCTATGACGGAAACCGGCTTATCGATGCCAATGCCCAGGTGGGTTGGGAGTCGCCCTTAGGTCTTGGGGTCGAAGGAGGATGGCGGATGTTCCAGTTCGAGCTGGCAGATTTTGATGATTTCAGTAGTGTCTCGTTAGACATCAGCGGACCGTACTTCGCGCTCAACTTCCACTTCTAGCCGATTTGCGCGAACGTCGGTCAGTTCCTGTCCAGCATGGACAGGAACTAGGAATCTTTGCTACGGCGCGGACTCCTAACTTGCTTGGCATGAGTGCCCATCCATTCCCCGAATATCTGGACAGTAAATAGATAGTTGCTCGCGGCGGCGCTGCTCCCCTGCTTCGCAGGTTCCGTATAATGACCCACCATGAGCCGAGCACTAGTCACTGAACTCCTACGGGCGAACCTCCCGGCGCGGAGTTTGATTACCGATCCGAAAGCGCTGAAACCGTACGAGACCGATGGGTTGACGGCGATCCGCGAGTTACCCTGGTTGGTGGCTCTTCCCGAAACCGTGCAGCAGGTTGAGGCCGTCGTCCGGATCTGCCGCAGTCACGGTGTGCCGATCGTTGCGCGGGGGGCGGGAACCGGTTTGTCCGGAGGCGCTCGCCCGCATAAAGACGGCATTGTGTTGGGGCTGTCCAAACTCAACAAAATCCTTGAAGTTGACGTCGATAATTGTGTAGCACGGGTGCAGCCGGGTGTACGCAATCAGGCCATCAGCGATGCCTCGGCAAAACACGGGCTCTATTACGCACCCGACCCCTCCTCGCAGATCGCCTGCAGCATCGGAGGAAACGTCGCGGAGAATTCCGGTGGGGTACATTGCCTCAAGTACGGTCTTACGGTGCACAACGTTGTGGGGCTCGAGGTACTTACCGTGGACGGCAATTTTCTCGAACTCGGTGGTAAGGGTCTCGACAGTCCCGGTTATGACCTGCTTGCGTTGCTGTCCGGTTCCGAGGGGATGCTTGGCATTGTCACCGAGGTGACGGTGCGGCTTTTGCCGAAGCCACCGGAAAAACGGGTGATACTTGCGGCATTTCACGAGGTGAAAGCGGCCGCCGACGTGGTCGGCAACATCATCGGCCACGGTCTGATCCCGGCGGGTCTCGAGATGATGGATCGTCTTGCCATTGAAGCCGCGGAAGACTATGTGCATGCTGGTTATCCCCGTGAAGCGGCCGCCATCCTGTTATGCGAGCTAGATGGCATAGAGGCCGAGGTCGAAAGTAACGTTACTTTCGTATTGCGTCTGCTCGAAGACGGTGGGGCTTACGATGTACGGGTCGCGGTTGAGCCCGAGGAGCAAGCCCTCTTCTGGTTAGGACGCAAAGCCGCGTTCCCAGCCATGGGGAGAATCTCACCGGACTATTACTGCATGGATGGCACGATTCCGCGCACTCGTTTGAGCGAAGTACTCGAGAGCATCGAGCAGCTTTCCAGACACTATGGGTTGCGAGTTGCCAACGTATTCCACGCCGGTGACGGCAACCTGCATCCTCTGATCCTCTACGATGCGAACCAACCCGGTCAACTCGAGCGCACCGAAGAAATGGGTGGAAAGATACTCGAGCTGTGTGTTGCGGTGGGCGGCAGCGTAACCGGTGAGCACGGCGTTGGCGTCGAGAAGCTCGATCAGATGTGCAGCCAGTTTTCCGCCGCGGAACTGGATCAGTTCCATCGATTGAAAGAAGCGTTCGATCCGGAGTTGTTATTGAACCCCGGCAAGGCAATTCCAAGCTTAAGTCGCTGCTCCGAGATCGGTGGGATGCACATTCATGGTGGCAAGTTGCCTTTTCCACATATAGAGCGTTTTTGACATGCATGGGGACTCCGATCAGCAGGACCGTCTGGTGGAAGCCGTTGCAGAAGCGTACGAGGAACAGTTGCCTTTGCAAATCGTAGGTTCTGGGAGCAAGGTTTTCCTCACAGAACCAACTACGCCGGACAGTCGAGTAGATCCCGGTAAGCTGCTGTCTATTGCCGAACACAGCGGTGTAGTCGAGTACCGTCCGGAGGAGTTGGTCATCACTGCCCGCGCGGGGACTACGCTGAAAGAGCTCGAGCAGCAGTTGGCTCGGGAGGGACAGATGTTGCCTTTCGAACCGCCCCGATTTTCAGGAGCCGGTACTTTGGGAGGTGCCGTTGCGAGCGGGCTTTCCGGGCCCGGGCGCCCGTGGTATGGCGCGTTGCGTGATGCCGTTCTCGGGGTCGAGATGATCAATGGCCGCGGAGAATTCCTGCGGTTCGGTGGCCAGGTGATGAAAAACGTTGCGGGCTACGATGTTTCCCGCCTCCAGGCAGGCGCTTTTGGCTCCCTGGGAGTGTTGCTTTCTGCGAGCATCAAGACTCTACCGAAACCCGTTGCTGAGCTGTCCTGCATTTTTGAGCTGGAGGCGGGTGCCGCACTTGCCAAGCTTCGAGCTTGGGCACAACTACCGTTGCCCATAACGGCAACTTGTTATGTCGATAATCAGCTCAGAGTTCGTTTGTCGGGCGCCGAGTCGGCAGTGTTGTGGGCAGTCGATCAGATTGAGGGAGACGTAATAAACGCTGAAGCGTTCTGGAGTCAGTTGCGCAATCACGATATCGATTTTTTCAGGAAGGAAGGTAAGTTGTGGCGCATGTCTCTACCACCGAGCACGCCGTTGACAGATGAACCAACAATGATTGAGTGGAGCGGCGCGTTGCGCTGGGTATATAGCGAAAAGGCACTGTTTGATTGGGCGGGTCAACAGGGCGGTTATGCTTTGCCATTTAACGGTGACTACAGCACGCAGTCCTTTTTGTGGTCCGATCAGGAGCTGCACAAACGGATCAAGCGCGCGTTCGATCCGGCCGAGATATTGAATCCTTGCCGGGTATGTTGACGAGTATGTTGATGGGTAATTTGCGGGGTATGTTGCCGGATGCAAACTAATTTACCCCAGGCGTTCAAGGAAACCAGGCACGGTAAACGTGCCGATGAAATCCTCCGCAGCTGCGTGCATTGTGGGCTTTGCAACGCAACATGCCCAACCTACCAGGTTTTAGGGGACGAGCTCGATGGGCCGCGCGGGAGAATCTACCTGATCAAGGAGATGCTGGAAGCACAAGAGGCCGATGCTGTAGTGCAAACACATCTGGATCGCTGTCTCACCTGTCGCGCCTGCGAGCCGGCGTGCCCTAGCGGAGTGGCCTATGGGGAATTGTTGGAGATCGGTCGCGATTTTCTCGAAGAACATGGCAGGCGGGGTTTGATCGACTCAATCATGCGGCGCTGGCTTGTCTCCGTCGTGCCTGATGTCGCTCGCTTCAAGCGCTGGTCTCGCCTCGGTCGCCCGTTTCGCTGGATGTTACCACGCAGTGTCCGAGAACAGCTTCCACGACGAAATCCCGCAACACGGCAGGTTTTCGACGCTCGAGAACGGCAAGTTTTGGTGCTGCAAGGATGCGTTCAACGCGCAATTACACCCGAAGTGAACACATCACTTGCCGCGCTTTTAGACAGCCGAGGTATTGAGGTGGTCTACGACGATGAGGAAAGTTGTTGTGGCTCGTTGAGCCTCCATTTAGGCAACGCCAGCGAAACCAGAATAGCGCTGCACAGGAATATCGACGCTCTGTTGCCAATGCTCGACGACGTCGAGGCGGTAATTTCTACTGCCAGTGGCTGCGGCGTAACACTCAAAGATTATCCTCGCTTGCTCGCCGGCGATGAGAGCTATTTTCCCATGGCATGCCGCGTGGCTGAAAAGGTGGTTGATGTGAGTGAGTACCTGTCACAGTTGGGGCTCGAGTGGGACAAAACGGCTGACTACCAGCGCGTCGCTTGGCATGCACCGTGCACGTTACAACATGGCCAGGGGATTACGGGAACCGTCGAGCGGCTGTTGCGTGACGCCGGTTATGAGCTGGTAGGTGTCCGGGATCCGCATATTTGTTGCGGATCGGCTGGCACCTACTCTCTGTTACAACCGGAGCTTGCGCGCACACTCAGAAGCCAGAAGCTCGAGGCGTTGTGCGAAGAAGCGCCTGACGTGATCGCCACGGCCAACGTAGGTTGCCAGACGCACCTCGCAAATGGCGACAAAAACGTGCCTGTTGTGCATTGGTTAGAGCTTTTGCGCTAGAGCCTGCAGCGAAAAGTGGAAAGCCTTCAGGGAAAAGTGGAGAGCCTTCAGCTAGGGAAAAGAAGCCATAGTGACCAGGTTACCTGAAGAAATTGCTACCGCGCGTCTCGTTCTACGCGTACCGACGCCGGCTGATGCACCAGCTGTCAATGTAGCGGTGCGAGCTTCTTTTGCCGAGCTTAGTGAGTGGATGGGATGGTCTGTTGAGCTGCAGACGATGGAAGAGTCGGAAGAATTTTGTACGGAATCTCGAGAAAAGTGGCGCGACGATCGCGAATACGCCGTGCTGATGATCCTCAAAGAGAACGGAGCGGTAATTGGCGGTTGCGGATATCCCAACCTGGATTGGGAGGTGCCGAAATTCGAAATCGGCTACTGGTGTCACAGCGCGCACGTGGGGCGCGGGTACGTAAGCGAAGCGTCACATGCATTAACGCGGCTGGCGTTTGACGAGCTGAACGCCGCTCGCGTCGAAATACGCATGGATGACAAGAATGAACGAAGCTGGCGGGTGGCGGAACGGCTGGGGTTCAAGTTGGAAGGCGTGATTCAGGCGGATGCCCGAACTAATGCGGGCGGTCTGCGCGATACGCGAATCTATGCGTTGCTCAACAGCATTGGTTTGAACGTGCTTGCCGGCGTATCGGCGTGATC
>SMWK01000126.1 GCA_004356895.1 Gammaproteobacteria bacterium | reverse complement strand
GGTTATCTCAAGTCTTACGCGCTCGCACAGGAGGAAGTCCCGGTCCTCGGTGTTAATGAGACGAGTTACCATTCCCAGAACAGTTTCAGACTGATGTTCGATGGATTCCACGAGTCGCTAAGCTGGCAAATCCACTACGAGATCTCACCCGTGTTCAACTCGACGGGGTTGGTTATCGATAACCGAACCGTCGGCCAGGCTGGCAGCGCCTGGCGGCTTACCGATATCAAAACTAATCTCAACGATCCGGATGACAAGAATCCGATCATTCAAAATCTTGATCGGTTCAATGTTCAATGGAGCCTGGCTAAAGTAGATGTGACGCTTGGCAGACAACCCATCAGCTTTGGTGCCGCTCGTGTCATCAACCCAACCGACGTTTTCCTGCCGTTCGACGTCCGGGTATTCAGCCAGGAATACAGGGTAGGAGTGGACGCGATACGATTCCAAACCCCGCTGGGTGATCTCGGCGAATTTGACGCAGGTTTTATCTGGGGCGAAGACGAAAATGCGGCCTTCATTCAGCTGACCATAAATGCAAAAGGCAACGACTTTTCGATGGTCGCACTGGAGGCTGGCGAACAGAAGCTCTGGGGTGCGGGTCTGCGCAGGGCATTTGGACCCGTCGGATTCTGGTTCGAGGGGGCAAAATCAACCGGAATTCAGGAATACTGGCGTGCATCCTCCGGATTTGACATAGCGTTCTCTCAGAACATCCTTGGCCAGATTGAATACCACTACAACGAAGCAGGCAGCCGCAACCCCCGTAAGTATTTTGCAATATCCAGCACACCTGCATACACCACCGGTGGTGTCTTTCTGTTCGGGACTCGTTACCTTATACCTGGGCTCAGGTTTACGGTTTCGCCTATTCTGACCATCGACGCCTTTGCCGTCATGAATCTCGATGACGACTCCCGTTTTTATACCCTGACTGCCGAGCTCAACATCTCCGATAACATCTACTCTGACTTTGGCATCTACCTGAACAAAGGCGAGGAGCTGGATCTGAGTGTATTCCGCTTGCCCAAAGTGAACTCTGAATTCGGTACGCTTCCGAGTCTTGTGTTTGTCAGTCTACGATACTATTTCTAAGAGGACGTGGGCCCGATGCAAAAACGATTTCAGCCGTATTTTCTCTTCGGCTTCATTGGCTTGGTGGTGGCAGCGTTCCTTTGGTGGACTAACAATCCGCCACCCATGGCCGAATTTCATGGGCTTGAACAGGCCGCGGTGAACTCTGCTCCTGCTCCGTGGGAGCGGGAGACGTCTGATCCTGCGGATCAGGGGACGTCTGATCGTGCTGCCTCAGCGGCCGTTGGCGCTCCATCAACCGCGCTGCAGTACCCGTTTGTACTATCGGCCAAGCGGTCGGTTTCGACCGATGATCAGAGCAACGAATCAAGAGTCAGCCATTCGGTTCGGAATCTGTTAGCGGCGCTAAAAGAACGCAAGATCACGCCAGACAACTTCCTTCGGAGCGGCTTTCAAGTCACAAATCCGTTTTTACGAATAGACCGAGAAGCGAGGGTTCAGCTTTATGTCCATCTTTTCACGGTCGGCTACGAACAGCTTACGTCTCTTCGCCAACTCGGTTTCGAGATCGAACTGGAAAATACTGAACTTCAAATCATCCAGGGTTGGGTAACATTCGATCGCATCCGGGATATCGCCGCACTATCATTCGTCCGGAATGTTGCGCCACCAAGCTACGGGATATCGCGCCGGGGCAGTGAGACGACTGAAGGGGACGCCATTCTTCGCGCCGACCTACTACGGCAAATGGGTTTTGATGGTTCAGGCGTCAAGATCGGCATCATTTCTGATGGTGCTAACGACCTGGCTGATGCGCAGAGCAGCAACGACCTACCATCGAATGTGACCGTGTATGGCAATTGCACCACCCGATCAGCAATTGCGCCGCTGTGTGAGCCCGGCTGGACCTGTAACGAAGGTACCGCCATGGCCGAGATTATCCACGATATCGCCCCGGGGGCCGAATTGGCCATAGGTGCTGTTGACACCAGCCTGGAGTTCATCAGTCGAATCGATCAACTGGTGAACGAATTCGGTGCGGACATCATCGTCGATGACCTGGGTTTCCTGACCGAACCCTTCTTCTCTGACGGGCCAGTAGCCCAAGCGGTTGCAGATGTCGCCGACGACATCGTCTACATTTCAGCTGCCGGTGACACGCCTCAGCATTACGAGACCGACTATTTTCCGGGCGATTTCCTCCTGCTGGACACGCCCGTCAACCTGCATGATTTCGGAAAAGCAGCCGGTGGCGCGCTTGATGGCAGCTTAAACCTCGAAATCGGCCCGGGAAGTTATCTGTTAGGTGTTCTGCAATGGAATGATCAGTTTGGTAGTTCTGGGAACGACTACGATCTCTTACTCGGAAACATAGCGGAAACAGAGCTACTTTGTGCCGGTTGCTTTTCCGGAGCATTTCAGGAGGGTGTCGGTAATCCGTTTGAATCCGTTTGTTACCACAATAATTCTAACGAAACTCAGTTAGGAAAAATTGCAATTTACAGATTCGCTGGAAACGATGTCCGAGTCGAAATGCACTTTCGGGGCAACGACATCACAATTGAATATCCCATACCAGAAGGCAGCATCTTCGGGCACGCCGCAGTGTCGGATGTGCTTGCCGTCGGTGCGATAAATGCGGACGAACCCGGCAACGACGAACTCGCCTCCTACAGTTCTCAAGGTCCCTCAAGGATCGATTTTCCCAGCCTTCAGGTACGTCCCAAGCCTGATCTGGTGGCAATTGACGGTGTTTCTGTGACGGGAACAGGAGGCTTTCCGTCTACATTCTTCGGTACCTCAGCAGCGGCAGCTCATGTTGCAGGTATTGCAGCACTACTGACGGAAGCTGCACTGGAAGCAACACCCACCGACATACGAAATGCATTGAAGTCCGGGGCAGTTGATCTAGGTGCGCCAGGAGACGATGACCTTTACGGTACCGGCAGGGTCGACGCCATGGCGTCGATAACGTTCCTTGATGTGGATATCGACACTGACGGCGACGGCATTGGTGACAACGCTGATCCCGATGATGACAACGATGGCATGCCTGATTCCTTCGAGGTCGCCAATGGCCTGGATCCGCTGGATGCATCTGATGCCGATCAAGATGCCGATGGCGATGGAGCGACCAACCTTCAGGAATACCAAACCGGCACAAACCCCCAAAGTGCAGCCAGCGTAGATGCTTGCTTCAGTAACAGTAGCGTCGCCCCACTGCCCTCGGATTCAAGCCTGGCCATCGAAAAGCGATTGTTTGTTGCCAACCCGGGTAGTAACAATACGCAGCAGACCTTCCTGCGTTTTATCAATCCCAATGATTCGAGCGCAGCTATCGAGCTTTATGGCATTGATGACGGAGGTAATCGAAGCAAGAAGGTCACCAGCTTTGCCCTGGCATCCCAGGCATCAAAACAGCTCAGCGCACAGGATATCGAGAATGGCAATACCGGCAAGGGGCTGATCGGCAATCTCTGTAACGGCCAGGGTAAATGGCAGCTCTTTATCAGATCCGACAATCCAATCGAGGTGCTGGGCCTGATCAGAACGCCCGATGGGTTTCTCACCAGCTTAAACGACAGGGTACCCAAATCAGGTAACGACAACCTGGTTTACTTTGCCAATCCGGCCAGTAACTCCAATCAACAGACCTTTTTAAGGGTCGTGAATCTTACTGAAAATACTGGCACGGTAACGATCACCGGAATTGACGATGCCGGGATTACCTCGGCAGGTACGATCACCTTTACACTCGGACCGAACCAATCGAAACAGATGAACGCCCAGGATCTCGAAAACGGCAACGTCAGCAAGGGCCTGACCGGCAACCTGGATAATGGTTCGGGCAAGTGGCGTCTCACACTGTCTTCGACGCTCGACCTGGAGGTGATGAGCCTGATCAGAACCCCGGACGGCTTTCTCACCAACCTGAGTGGCATGGTAGATGAAAACGGATCCGGTGAATTCATTATCTATTTTGGCAATCCCGCCAGTGACACAACCCGACAAACCTTCCTGCGGATTATCAACATCAGCAATCAAACCGGCACGGTAACAATTACAGGCATTGATGATGCTGGCCAGATCGCTCCCGGCGGCGATGTGATGTTCGAACTCGGGCCGAATGAGTCGAAACAGATGAATGCCCAGGACCTGGAATCCGGCAACTTCGACAAGGGTATGCTGGGGATGCTCGGAGATGGCGACGGTCGCTGGCGGCTTACGGTGAGTGCAGATATCGATATCAGAGTGATGAGCCTGATCAGAACCCCCGATGGATTTCTCACCAATTTAAGTCGGGTAACGCCAGTGACTGGAAACGTGAACGATGTGTTTTTCTTTAATCCGGCGAGCAACCTCAACCAGGTGAGTTCGCTGAGAATCGTGAACGACTCCGATCAGCAGGCCAGTGTGACAATATCCGGCATAGATGATAACGGCAATGCGGGTCCGGGCGGGGAGGTGATCTTTAATGTCCCAGCTAATTCAGCCATGGCCGTTACTGCCCAGGATCTGGAGAACGGGAATGGACCACTGGGTCTGGTAGGTACACTGGGCAACGGGACGGGGAAATGGCGACTGAAGGTCACATCCAACGCAGACCTTAAGGTGCAAGGGTTGATGAACACCCCGAGTGGATTCTTGACTAACATCAGTCGGACATCTGAGTAATTTGTATTCGCGATGTGCTCCAAGCGGCCACTCGAAAAACGCTGCAGGAACCGGGCGCTTGGGCAGGCATCGCGAATTGAATATTACCCACGTTCAAGGTTAAGTTGTTATCCCTGCACGCTTGCGCCAAGGGGGCCGTTTTGATCGAGTTGGTTTCCAGTCTTAAGGAGCGAGCAATTCGTGGGTCCCGAATCAGGGCTAGTGTGCTGCCTGTCCGGTGTCCGCAAATTGCCTTAGACTAAAAACATGGACATCCGCCGGTTCTTGGTAGAGCTCAGAGGCAGAAAGATCTATCGAGTTGC
>SMWK01000125.1 GCA_004356895.1 Gammaproteobacteria bacterium | reverse complement strand
TACTCGCCCAGCTAGACAGGGTCGATCGTGCTGCCATGGTGGAGCAACGCCGTGTGACCGTTCCTCTGCTGAAGCAGGTATTGCGGCTATGAAGCGGGTGCTGTTCACTGGCGGTGGCACCGCGGGGCATGTAGTGCCCGCGTTTCCGATCATTGAAGTGTTGTTGGCGCGCGGTGTTGAGGTGAGTTATATCGGTAGCAACAGCGGCCTCGAGGAAGGCCTGTTGAGCGATTTTCCGCTGACCTATAGAGGTATCTCCGCCGGCAAGCTGAGGCGCTACTTCTCATTCGAGAACATCATCGATGTATGGCGAGTGTTCCTGGGTATTTGGCAAGCCGCTCGGCTGCTCGGGCAGCTGCGTCCGGAAGTCGTTTTCTCCAAAGGTGGATTCGTGAGTTTCCCCGTAGTTGTTGCCGCGTGGCTTCGACACATTCCGGTCGTGATACACGAGTCCGATTTTACCGCCGGGCTTGCCAATCGAATGTCGTTTCCATTTTGCCGAACGTTGTGTGTGAACTTTGCAAACACAAAACCTGTGAAATTTAAGGGTCGGATGGTTCATACCGGAACACCGGTGCGTGCCGCGTTGCTTGAGGGGAACGCAGTACGGGGCCGTGAGTTTCTCGGTATCGATCAGACATATCCGGTGCTCATAGTGACAGGCGGTAGCCTCGGTGCCGACGCGTTGAACGAAGCCGTGCGTGACGTGTTGCAGGAACTCACGGAAAAGTTTGTGCTGGTGCATATCTGTGGACCAGGCAAGAAGGTAGAGTGCGACCGACCAAACTACCGGCAGTTTGAGTACCTCACCACACAATGGGGCGATGTCCTTGCCGCTGCAGATCTGGTTGTGTCCCGAGCTGGTGCCAACACGCTCTATGAGCTTCTGGTCTTGCGTAAGGCAAACCTGCTGGTGCCGTTGTCGCGCCGGGTAAGTCGCGGCGATCAGGTCGAAAATGCAGAGTACGCAAGAAGCCTTGGCTTCAGCCGCGTCATCGAAGAACAAGCGCTCAATGGACCGAATCTGGTGCGCGAGGTGCTTGCCTTGCTTGCGGATCTCGATGAGGTCACAGAGCGCCTGGGCGAATTTGCGGTACCGGACTCGGTAGCCCTGATATTGGCCGCGCTGGAGGAAGCTACCAGTCAGGCAAGGTACTGAACGCTGGAGACGGCAACTTTCAGAAAGTCCTGCTAACATGTCCAGCCCGCTGGCTTGCCCGCGGGTCCTTTTTTTAAGGATTTTTTTTGAGGATTTGATGTACAAAATTCGCACCTACAACAACATCGCCAGCCGCGGGCTCGAGCGATTTTCCAGAGAGTATTTTGCTGTGGGATCAGAGATCATTGATCCACACGCGATGTTGTTGCGCAGCTACAAACTCTGTGCAGACGATCTCAGCCCCAGCTTACGAGCTGTGGCTAGAGCGGGTGCTGGTGTCAACAACGTTCCGGTAGATGCATGCACGGAGCAAGGTATTGTGGTGTTCAACACGCCTGGCGCGAATGCAAACTCGGTAAAAGAATTGGTGTTGGCTGCTTTGTTAATTTCATCCAGAGACATCGTCGGTGGCATCCAGTTCGTCAGTTCGTTGAAGGACATCACGGACGAAGCAGAACTCAACCGCCTCGTCGAAGCGGAGAAAAAGCGTTTTAGGGGTCGTGAGTTGCGTGGCAAGTCGCTAGGGGTTGTTGGTCTTGGCGCGATCGGCTCGCTGGTGGCACGCGCGGCGCTCGACCTGGGAATGGAGGTTCTCGGTTACGACCCGGCGATCTCCGTTGAAGCAGCCTGGCGCCTGCCGAGCGAGGTGCAGCGGATGGCGAACTTGCCGAGCCTGTTCGCTCGATCTGACTACGTGACCCTCCACGTCCCGCTATTGCCGGAGACCGAAGGCCTGATCAACGAAGAAAGTTTGCGCTCCTTCCGGTCAGGCAGCATCCTGTTGAACTTCGCTCGCCAGCCTATCGTGGAAAGTGAAGCCTTGCGCGCCGCCCTCGACGACGGTCGAGTTGCCAGCTACATCGCCGATTTCCCCGTGCCGGGGCTCACCGAGCACCCGCGGGTTCGCTTGACCCCGCACCTGGGCGCGAGCACTGACGAAGCTGAGGAGAATTGTGCAGTGATGGCGGCTGATCAGTTGGTCGAGTTCCTGAGCATCGGCAACATCAGGAATTCTGTGAACTTCCCTGCCGTCAGCCTCGAACCTTCCGGTGGTTACCGCCTTGCGGTGACGAACCGCAATGTGCCGGGCATGTTGAGCCAGATGATGTCTGTGCTGGCGGATCGGCAGATCAACGTCATCGATATGATCAACAAAAGTCGTGAGGGGGTCGCGTACAACCTAATCGATATTGCCGAGGAGGCTGAGCCAGCTCTCATCGACGCCATCTGTGCTATCGATAGCGTGATGAACGTCCGTGAGTTCCAGATCTCTTGAGTAGCTGGTTTTACACCGCAGCCCCGTGACGATAACCACGTCGCGCTTGCCGCTCGCGAAAGCGCAAAGAGGACATCAACCCCTCAATTTCTCTCGTCATTGGCGGGCACTCACCGAAAATCTGTCCCGCGATTAACGCGGCTGTGAAGTGGCTTGTCACGGTGCCCATCGAGCCGTGTCCTGTGGATACGTAGTAGTCGGGTAATGCCGTTCCATCCTCGGCGTAGAGTGGTCCTGCTATTGGCGTCTTGTCCGAAACAGTACATCGCACACCGCGCGCCCGGCTTTGCCAGTGGTACTGAAGGCTACCTAATCGCTCCAGGTTGACTTTTGTTGCCCGCTCTTTGGACCACGGCTGATATTCGTAGGTTGTCCCAACAGCGAGGCGTTCGCCAGCTGGTACGAAGTAACCGTTGCCGAGTAATGGCAGTTTGGGATGGATTTCCATTACGACAAAATCGAGCTGCCCGTGGACGGCGGCGATCTCGAGATAACGCGCGGCGGCGAATGTTTGACTCTGGTATCCGCAAGCGAGAACACATGGGTATGCAGGGGGGGCACGCAGTGGCTCGGTTGGTCGTAGCTCTATGTTGGGGTGGGTGAGCAGGTGGGAACACAACGCCGGTGTGGCAACGACACTTGAAGTAGGAAAGCTGAGCGCTCCATCGCTTACCGGCCAGCTTGCAAGGTCGGATGCCTCAAGCGCTGTGAGCTGTTGCAACCAGCTACCGCTAGCGGTGTAACGCATGGCAATTTGGGCAAGTTTTGCCGGTGTCATGTTGGGTCCTGGTAGCTGGAGCGCGCCGCTGACCCGCACACCCGGTCGGTCGCGGCAATAGGCGGTGCTGTAGAGATAGGCGTGGCAACGCAGGGCCGCTGAGGCACTATCGTCGCCGAGTAGACGAGCATGCAGCACCATGGTGGGGATGGAAGATGCATCCGCTATCGAAGCTGCATGAAATACACAGACGCTAACGCCCAACTCGGCGAGATGTCGGGCAACACTGGCTCCGGCTAAACCAGCACCCAGGATAGTAATCTGTTTTGGTTTGCTCGTTGTGAGCAACGCTTTCCCCGAAAAGGTGCCGGCGAGGCTCTCGCGTCGACGTTTATGTGGACGTTGGTCTACCCGGTGCATGGTGAAACCGGCGTCCTGCAAACCGCGTCGAACGTGACCGGCGCAGGTAAAGGTCGCAACGCGCGTTTTAGCCGTGGATAACGAAGCGAGCTGGTTGAACACCGACTGTTGCCACATGGCCGGATTTTTCCTTGGATCAAAGCCGTCGAGATACCACAGCTCAATTGGGCGACGTTGCCTGCCGGTGAGATCCGCCAGTCCGCTGGCCACGTCACCCCAGAAGACGGAAAGGGTAATTTTGCCTTTCGCGAAGTAGCGTCGGTGCCAGCCTTCGATCAGTGGCGGATAGTGTGTCGCTAACTCGGCATAAATTGGCTGGTCGGCCGCGCGTTTGCGCGCGAGTGCGCTGAATTCTCTCGGTTCGATGGGTGCCGCTTCGAAGCTCATGAAGTGCAAGGCGCAACCTTCGCGCAGGCAGGCTTCGGCCGTCACGGCGAAGTTGAGCCCGGTACCGAAGCCGAGCTCGCCGACGCATATCCGATCGCGTTCCCGAGCAAGCTGAGGTAAGCGCCCGGGACCGATGAAAATCCGTTTTACTTCCTGGGGACCGTTCGCCGGGTGATAGATGTCCTCATAATCATCACTATACGGTTGACCGTCGCGCCAGGTGAGCCGCGCGGCTTCGATCATAACGCGTGCCGCGAATTAGTATCGGTAGACCGGGGACGCTCTGGGTTCAGTATCCACTCACTCCATGATCCCGGGTACAGGGTTGGTTCGGCAAGTCCAGCGATGCGCATGGCAAGAACGTTGTGCGCCGCCGTCACTCCCGAGCCGCAGTAGCAGATCGGGTTATCAATGAATGATTCAAACCGCCTGCGTAACTCAAACGCTGGCTTGAAGGTGCCATCTGCAGCGAGATTTTCCTGGAAAGGCCTGCAGAGTGCTCCCGGAATGTGGCCGGCGACGGGATCTATCGGCTCTTCCATTCCCGCCCATCGGGCTTCAGTACGCGCATCGATGAGCTCACGGTTGTCGAGATCGCGCTCGAGAGTGGTGGCATCGATGGTTTTGGTGAGTGATGGACGAATGCTGAAACTGCCTTGTGCTGGTGAGATCACCTCCGTAGTGAGTGCATGTGGCCAGGCAGGCAAGCCCCCGTCGAGGAGTGCGACCGCCTCGTGGCCCAGCCAGCGGATGCACCACCATGCACGGGCAGCGAATGCGCCACCCGCATCATCGTAAAGCACGATCTGATCGTCGTCGTCAATTCCCCAGGCGCGCAGCTTGTCGCGGAGGATCTCAGGCACGGGCAGGGGGTGGCGTCCACCACTCCCGGGAACGGCTGCGAAGTCCGCGTCGAGGCTTGCATACAGGGCGTTTTTGATGTGTCCCGAGGTGTAAACCTCAAGACCGTGGTGCGGATTGCCGAGCTGAGCCCTGCAATCGAGAATCCTGTAGTGAGTTGACCCGGCGGCGAGTTCAGCGGCCGATAGCAACGTCGTATGGTGTTTGGCTTGAGGGCGGTGACCTGTTTCTCTCAGCGGAGGCCGCGAGGTTGATCTGGTTCTCAT
Organism: Gammaproteobacteria bacterium; assembly: GCA_004356895.1. Classification (GTDB taxonomy): domain Bacteria; phylum Pseudomonadota; class Gammaproteobacteria; order Pseudomonadales; family Azotimanducaceae; genus SMWK01. The sequence continues at coordinate 216 of SMWK01000125.1, read as the reverse complement.
AATTGCATTTTCATTGGCAGTCAGGGCTACGGCGATCCTTATACTGAGGACGGGTCATTGGCAAGGTGGTTTTTTCCTGTGCTTGTAGGCACAATGCCGCGCCGACACCCCCCGATAACATCAATATCTTCACAGGAGACCCGGGTAAGTGACCTTTATTGATTGGCTCAACAACGGATTATTTGACCTGTCCGTGCTTGGACTCCTGACCTATAT
>SMWK01000124.1 GCA_004356895.1 Gammaproteobacteria bacterium | reverse complement strand
GGCGAAGACGAACGCACTGCGAATTTTCCATTGTCGAGTTCGCTGCGGATCTCATCGACTACATCCCGCTGCTCCGCGTTAAACGATAGGTCAACGGCGAACTGCTTAACGTCTTCACAAGCGCGCGCAAGGCGTTCTCGTTCGCTGAGATTCAGCACACGGGTACGGCTGGTTGTGACCGTTGCGATGACCGTACGCCACAACTCGCTGCTTTCGATCTGCCGAATCCAGGGAGCAAAAAATGCGGTCGTCAGCACAACGCCATCCGGGACCCGGAAGCCGCCTTGACCAAGACGGATCAACGAAGCCGCCTTGCCACCTACTTCCGCAAGGTGTACGACGTCGGTTGTTGTTAGGCGTATGCGCACGGGCCAAGGTATCCGAAATCAAAAATCCCTGAGATGAGCCGTTTCGTTCAAGCTGACGATGTTGCGCTCCCCGGTGCTCGCACACAGAAATCGATGGACGCTCGTATAAACCGGTTCAAAAAACATGCGAGTCGTGATCCCGAGGACGTGGCTCGCCCAGGCATTGATCACCCCACCATGACAGAACACCAACGCAGTCTGACTTTTATGTGACCCGATGATCTCCTCCATGGCCCCGACCACGGTGTTGCCGAATGCATCCAGGCCGAGTTCCTGAACGCTTGCGAAATCGGTAGCGAGGGCTTGCCAGGCTTCGTAGTTCTCTTCCTTGAGTTGCTCCACAGGGATGTAACTCGAGGCTTCGCGCCCGAACTCTTCGAGTCCGTCGTGGATTACAGCCGTGTTACCAGACAGTTCAACGTAAGGATCGGCCGTCTGCCGGGCGCGGACCATGGGGCTCGAATACACCGCATCGATACGAACCGGGGCGAGCCAGGTGGCCACCAGCGAAGCCTGCCGGTGACCTGTATCGGAAAGGGGCGGGTCGGCCCGGCCGATCTCCAGTTCCTGGCGGACGGGCAAACCGTGACGTATCAGAATCAGTTCCACGCGTGCGAGGAGTCAGTCGGCGTCGCTGGATATCAGGGCCTCTCTCCTTTCCGCTTCCAGCAACCTGGCCCCTTTAAGTATGCCAGGCATTGCGTAGTTGCCCTCGTGGCACGCGTACTCATAAACCTTTTGATCGCTGGCGCGCCAGATGTACTCACCGGTCCAGGGTTCCGTCCACACCGTGGGGTCTTCCACTGTAAATTGGTAGGTCAGATTGCCATCTTCGTTTTTGGAAAAACGCTCGACGACATGAGCGTTTACCGAGCCCAAGCGTCCGGGACGGGACAGGGGATGGAAGTTGGTCGTGTCGATGACCAGCGTGTCGCCTTCCCACCAGCCGATCGAGTCACCCAGCCACTTGGTCACATCGGCCGGTGGATGTTCCGAATTCATGCGTACGATGCGAGCATCGTGCACCATCTCGATTAAGATCATCACGTAGTCTTCGGTCTGTACGATTCGTTTGTAGTTGTTGTAGAGGCTGGGAAACGTCGGTGTCGAGCCAGTGAACCCGAGGATGCAACGCTCGGAGATGCCTAACATTTCCGGGCCGTCATAGGGACCGTTACCGGCAACGTCCAGCCACCACGCGGTTCCGTCGTTCGGGCGGCGCAGCTTGCGCCGCTCCGTCAGCCACTTCATTGTCTCTTCGGTCATCTCCGGCATCTGGCCATCTTTCGGATCGGTGATGATCGACGTACGGAATTTTCCATCAACCATGAAAACATCCGAACCGGGGTCGACCCAGAAGTTGTTGTAGCCACCCACGTTGCCGGCTCCGCCGCTCTCACGGAATTCGTCACCGATACCGATCGGCGGCGCGCCGCCTGCGGGCGGGGCAGTGGTTACGGGTCCCCGGTTCTGGGTTCGATCGGCCACCCGTTGGCGATTTTCTTCCACGATTGCGTTGGCTTGCTCGGGCGTCAGCTCGAGATTGTCACCGAACTCTTGCGGACGCGTTAACGGCGTCAAGGTGGACACATCGTAGGTTCCGCTCAAGTCGGGGTGAGTGCTGGCGCTGGCCAGTTGTGAAGTACCCTCAGTTCCCGTCCCACAGGCCGAAATTGCCAGCATCAACGTAATGATTCCGCTGAGCTGCATGGCGTTGCGTATAGTCATGGATAACCCTCCTGAAACCCTATAGTCCCCGTTTGCGGTTGGGGAAGCAATTCGAGGTCAGGGAAGGATCTCGAACGATTCGAAACGACAGACGTCGCAAGGGTCCACAACAACTTCGTCAATTCGCGCGAACGCCGGGCCTTTTTTGCTCCAGCTCTTTAGCGCTTCCACCGCATCGGGCGATCCTTCGGCGTGAAATTGCACGGACCGATCCGGCAGGTTCCTCACCCAGCCGGTAACGCCAAACTCCGTAGCTTTCTGCTGCATTGAATATCGGAAGCTCACACCCTGGACACGACCCCGAACAAGTCCGGTGACAGCCACTGATTGAGTAGAAGTTGTCACGCGATCGGCAGCCGAATAGCTGGCAAAAAAGTCGATGGGATCGGATGTGCTCATATGCAGATGATACTGTCTTGCAGGCTGTCCTATCCAGCGACGCATATTCGCGGTCGTTCCTGAATCGGTGTGGGGGTTGGCGCGAGTAACCCACTTGGTTAGTCTCGTGCGGGTGCCCTAAGAGCAGACTCATGCATCGAACGCTGACAATTGTCCTGATGGTTACGTTGGGCGCCGCCCTCAGCCACTCCGCTGAATTTCTGCGCGGTGATTACGGACCTGTAGGCGACCACCTTGCGGCCATCGAAGAGATGGTTATGTCTGCCCATGAAGCCGCAACCCTGGCAGCGAACGCAGCGACGATCGAACAGGTCAAACAGCAGGCCGACGTCGTTTATAGCTATGTCTGGGGGGTCTCCTCCGGTCTGGTTCAGAACCCGGGTGCAGCGACCATGCACGGTTGGAAAACCCGTTGGCAGTCCACCTATACCGATTTCGACCCCGCTTTTGCGGAACGTTACGGGAGCACGCCCCCACAAATCACCGACCCTGAAGATCTCGGGATCATAGGACGGGGTCGTTACATCCGCCGTAAACTTACAGCCAGCCTCGACGACCATGACATCGACTCTGAATCAAAACAGGCCGTCGCACGGCTCGTCAGTTCGCTCAATAATGTGATCGGATGGATGCGCATGGACAACGGGGTCACGAAAGCTGAACTGCAACCCCGCGTAGACCTTACCTATCAATGGGATGCACCCAAAACGTTCTGGCAAAGCAGCGCGGACACGGGTTGGCTATTCGAAGTTCAGGCGCAGGCCCTCAACATATTAAAAAGCAACTACCGTGGAGATCTTGTTACTGCCAGGCAACACGCACGGGACATGGTCGATCTCATTGACAAGTGTCGGGACGGTATTGACGCGAATGATGACGGCGAGGTCAGCGCCGCCATGATGGAAGGAGGCCTGACGGCAGTGAAACTTGCAGCACAACAGGCAGGCTTGTTATGAGTCGTTTAAGTATTTCTCTCCTGCTTTGTTTGACTTTGTTCTGCACTAACACCGTGTCCTACGGTGCGCAGATTTCCATGCAGGAACTGGCGGAAGTATTTCGGACCGAGCCTGATGTCGAACCGATTCGTGTATTGACGGTTACCGCAACCCATGGCTTCCGGCATACCCCTGCCATCAACACAACAAAAAGGTTACTTGGTGCGCTCAACGAAACGACGGAGTTCAGCTTCGACTTCACCGAAGACGTCAACGATTTCAATCGCGCCAATCTCGAACGATACGACTTGCTCTTCTTCGCCAATTCCACCCTGCGGGTCGACGAACCAACGCAAGACGCGGTCGGCTATGAGGCAGAGCTCAAGTACCAACCCGGCGACTGGCGCAATTATGATGCGGTCCTGAAGACCGACGAAAGAGACATTAAGGGACGAATCGCGTTATCCGGAAAACCGGGCGAACTTTCCGGAATGGTAGACTTTGGTGCCGGTGTCAGCGTCATCGGCACGATTGAAGAACGAGGCGACAAACTCCGTTTGATCTGGGACGCCGCGTCAAGCGGAACGGTGACAGCCGAAGTTACGCTCACCGACGATGGCTTGCGCGGATACCTCAAGGTCGGCGAACAATCTCTGGTGCTCGAAGCTGTCGCTGTGGATGCGCCGCAACCAGCCGACCTGAATGTAAAAAATCCGGTGACCGCCCAACATCGCGCCGCCATTATGGAATTTCTGTCCAACGGCGGTGGCATCGTCGGTGCACATTCCGCGCTCGATGCGTTTTACGGGTGGGGTGAATACCGTCAGATGGTGGGTGGGGGTCTATTCGAAGCGCACCCTTGGACGCAACGCGTACGAATTCTCATCGAAGATCCCGATAACCCGGCTGTCGCCCACATGGGTGACGAACTCATGATTCGCGACGAGATATACGTGCTCGACGCAAATCCGCGGTGGAATTCACACGTTCTGGCTTCCCTCGACATGAGCAGCGTGGGGGTCGAGCAGGGTCCTGCGGATGCATCCCGTAACGATTACCCCATCTCGTGGATACGGGAACACAAAGGTGGGCGGGTGTTCATGACCAAACTCGGTCACTTTCCCGATGTATGGACAAACCCCGTATTCGTACAACACCTGCTGCAAGGCATGCGCATGACGGCGGGCCGGATTCCCGCTAATTTTGCCTCTCGACGGATCAAAGAAGTCATCTCCGAAAACGTCTGGCCGGACGATATCGCGGTCGACGAGAAAGGCAATGTCTGGATTGCGGAACTGCGCGGAAAAATCCACCGTTATGATGCGGAGACCGAAAAAACCACCCTGATCGCACATCTCGAAACCACGGACCCGACCAAACTCGAACACGGCCTGTACGGTATCGAGGTCGACCCGAACTTCTATGAGGGCGAGCCCTACGTGTATTTGTATTACGCCGAGCGAGAGACGTTTATCAACACGCTCTCGCGATATCGGTATGAGGATGGTCGGCTCAACCTCGACTCGGGTGAGGTCTTGTTACGGGTACCCACCGAACCCCAATGTTGTCACCAGGCCGGTGACCTGGAATGGGGATTGGACGGAACGCTGTTCATTTCAACCGGAGATACCGGCATGTCGGAAACGCGTCCCGATTGGGAACTCTCCGAGGAAGCCATCAACGTTTACAAAACGAAAGCCGGCCTCAAAGACTACCACTGGTCCCGCCTGGTTGACTCCGAACGCAGCGCTCAGAACCTGCAGGACCTGCGTGGAAAAATCCTGCGCATCAACAAAGACGGTAGTTTGCCCTCCGACAACCCGTTTTATGGCGAACCCGGTGTGCGTTGGGAGATCTATGCTTACGGGCTGCGTAACCCTTACCGATTCAAAGTTCATCCAGTCACGGGCGACGTATACATCGGTGTGGTGGGGCC
>SMWK01000123.1 GCA_004356895.1 Gammaproteobacteria bacterium | reverse complement strand
TGAGCTGTTGCTGGCTCCATCGATTTGCCTGCAGCAACTGCGGCGAGCCCGAAAGACGTGGTCCAATCACATCGGTCAGATACTGCAAAGTGTGCATGACCTCCGACTGATCTAGTCCTTCGGCTCGAATCTTGCTGACCATATCTAGATCTACTTCGGCATTTCCTGGCAAGGCCATGCAGAGCAGTATTGTACTCAACCATAATTTCATGGTTTCCGATCCACTTCTATTGTCAGAGAATTTGCAGTCTATCCTAGTTCAGGCGCCGGGCATGACATCTCTGCGACGTGCATATTTTGAAATTCCTAACTATGTTATTTTCCGTTCATGTTAAATCGCCGCAACCTGCTCGCCTGGGGAGCCTGCCTGTGTAGCACACCCGCGGTGGGCCGTGAATATCCTCTGGGGAGCAGCAGCATGCGCCAACGCATCAAACAAGATATTCAGTCCTGGGATGCGATCGCTAACCATCGCACCGGTACGGAAGGTGCTTCTCGAACCTCCGCCTGGCTCGCCGCCGAAGTAAGTGATTGCGGCTTTGAGCCAAAAATTGACTGGTTTCCATTCAAGCGTCGAGTATTGCGGGAGTGCTTCGTCGAAGTTGGCAAACATCGCGCTGATCATGCCGAAGGTGTACCACTGTTTGATGGTGGTTATACCGATGAGGTGGGAGTGAGCGGCGTACTTGGATCGTTAGTCTCCCAAGCCGTCATTGGGCTGACCGAGTTCAGCCCTACACCACGTGCAAACGCCGCACTCGAAGCGGCGCGTCAGAATTCCAAATTCGCGGCAATCATCGCTGTCGCCCGCGGTGAGGGCGTTCGTCCAGGATTGAGCCTGCTGAACGCCGACGCCTACCTGAATCCTTATGGACCACCGGTTCTGCAAGTGGCGACAAAACATCGTGATTGGTTGCAAACCGCACGCGATGACGGCACCCGGGTAAAACTGGTTGCGCACGTAACCCTTGATGCGACCCGGGCAAGTAATGTCCAAGTCACGATTCCCGGCAGCAATGAGGCGTTGGCGCCTTTGGTGATCATGACACCCCTCAGCGCGTGGTGGACTTGTACTTCCGAGCGCGCCGGTGGGATTACGATCTGGCTCGAGTGTATCCGGTTTTTCGCCGCCAATAAGCCGGATCGCAATCTCATATTTACCGCCAATACGGGCCACGAACTCGGGCACGTTGGTCTCGATCACTATCTTGTGCAACACCCAACGCTAATCCGCGATGCGCACGCATGGATTCATCTCGGGGCCAACTTTGCTGCCAAAAACGGCAGGATTCGATTTCAAGCCTCCAACGACAGGCTCCAGGCGCAGGGTCTGGGCGCACTCGAGAACCAAAACATCGCCATAGCGGATGTAACTCCGCTCGGTCAACGACCTTATGGTGAAGCGCGCAACATCTACGACGGCGACGGGCAGTACATTTCCCTGCTCGGCGGCAATAGCCTGTTTCATCATCCCGACGATCGCTGGCCCGAGGCTGTCGACCTCGACAAGACGCTGCAGGTAACCAAAGCCATGCTCGACGTCGTTATCCAGCTGGCCCGTGCTTGAGATCCTATTTCACAGTGCCGATCTTCTGGTTATTAACAAGCCTCCCAACGTATCACTTCTCGCTGATCGTTCCGGCGCGCCGAATCTGTGGGACGAGATCAAAAAATCATCCAAAGTCAAAAAACCCTATCTAGTACACCGTCTAGACAAAGGTACCAGCGGCGTGTTGCTGATAGCGCTCAATCAGCAAACTCAAAGCGTGCTGACTAAAGCTATCCAACAACATCAGGTCGACAAGTTCTATCTCGCGTGGGTTACCGGGTCGTTGAATCTCGCGGGATCCGGGCACATCGAGCTTCCACTCAAGAAAGGCAGAAAAAGTCGCTACAGGGTGGCGGGCTTACGAGCAAACATAGTCCGCCGCGATCAACACTGGCGCCTTGAACCACCGAGCGGCAGCGGGCATCCCAGCTACACCAAGTTGCGATTGCTCCTGGATCGTTCAGACCGCTCGCTGGTCTTGCTCAAACCCACCACCGGTCGAACACACCAGCTCCGGGTTCATCTAGCTTGGATCGGCCATCCAGTTATGGGGGACTCGCTGTACGGAAAATCCCAATCAACGCAACAACAAGCACCTCGTCTGCAGTTGCACTGTCACAAGCTCGTCGTTCCAGGTTGGGGTCGCTTTCTAGCGTTACCCAACAACGGGTGGCTACGCCCGTAGCCACATCTTGTATCAATCACCGAAGTCTGGCCTCATGAATCTCCTGAAACTTATTTAGACTGCGGGAATGACGTTTAGCTACAAAAAATTTCGTCTCGTCTCAGTCCTCGTGTTGGTCTGGCTGTGTCTCCCCCACCACACTGCCCGGGCGGAAGATCCGTCCCTAAATCTCGTTCTGGTGACGTTAGACGGCGTTCGCTGGCAGGAAGTTTTTGCCGGGGTCGACCTGGACTTGATCGAGGACGAACGCTATTCCCACAGACCCGAACTGCTGAAAGAAACCTACTGGCGCCAGGATCAAGCCGAACGGCGCAAACGACTCTTCCCCTTTCTGTGGTCAACTATCGCCTCCCAGGGTGTACTGATTGGTGATCGGAACCAGGAAAGTTATATGGAAGTGAGCAACCCGTGGTGGTTTTCCTACCCGGGCTACAACGAAATTCTGACCGGGCACGCAGATCCCGCGATCGATTCCAACGATCGTAACTGGAATCCAAACATCACGTTCCTGGAAATTCTCAATGGGATGAAAGGGTTCAAAAACCGTGTGATGGCCTTTGGCTCGTGGGATGTTTTTCCCTACATCATCAACACACGACGCAACGAACTACCGGTAAACGCAGGTCTTGCCCAAACAACGCCCGCCGCGACCGAACAGATCCGTTGGCTAAACAAAGTTTCTGCTGAAGCACCCCGGCTGTGGGCAACGGTTCGCCTCGACTTCATCACCCACGGATACGCCATGGAAGCACTCAAGAATCAACAGCCGCGCGTGATCTATATTGCCTATGGTGAAACCGATGACTTTGCCCACGATCGTAGTTATGACCGCTACGTCGATGCGGCACATCGCACAGATCAAATGTTGCGAGAACTGTGGAATTGGCTGCAGGCGAACCCCTTCTACCGGGACCGAACCGTACTGATCATTACCACCGACCACGGCAGGGGCAATACACCAGACGGTTGGCCACATCATGCCAGTGCCGCCTCCATGGCAAAAGCCGACAGCCAGGATAGAGCCGACGGTGTGCCAGGGTCCGACCAGATCTGGCTGGCGGCTATTGGACCTAGCGTTCAGTCAAAGGGTCTCGTTAAGGGACAGTGGAAACAATCACAGGTCGCCGCTACAGCCCTGGCGAGCCTGCTGTTGGACCCGGTCAAAATCATGCCGCTGGCAGCCCAAGCCATGAGCCAACTGCTGCGTTAGTTAGTTCCTGTCCAGAATGGACGGGAACTAGTTAACGGAGGGAACGAAAACGTTTAGCGAGACCACGGCCGAGTGCATAACCTGCAATCGTTGCGCCAGGGTGACGGGTAATCGCGAAGGTCAACGCGGCAACGCCCACACCGGCTATCCATGCCTGCAACTGTGGACTTTCGGCATAACCAGTCGTAGCTCGATTCACCGTATGCTCGCAGTTGTTGGTAAACAGGTTATAGCTTCTGGGGATATCGCGGTCTGCCTCACGCAACGCCCGTGCACGCTGCGGGCGTTCCAGACGCGTGGCGTACAGCGTTTTACCGTCTCGAAACTCGGCTTCCGTGCAGATATGTTCACCGCGAAATGGTGAGTTGTGGAGAATGCGACCGTCGCGCAAGGCGATGCCTTTGTGCATCACAAATCCCTTGCGGCGCGAGACGATGTCTCCTGGTAGATAACGGATCATGTGGTTCCCTCAGTTTCCTCCCGTTTCTCCTGTCTCGGATGCAGGATTCGTTCCAATCTCCTAACTAACTGATTGTAGAAGAGTTCTGGTTTCCTTACCAACATGCGAACCGGGCAAAAATGCCAATTATTGGCGTAAATTCCTATTGGCTGGCCGTAACCATGTATTCGATGGCCGCTGTGAGGTCTTCGTCCGTACATGCCATGCACAAGCCCATCGGCGGCATTCCCGGAGGCATGCCTTCCACAGTGGATAGCAAAAGTAGCTCGTTACCCTTTGCCGCCCGCACCGACCAAGCTTGAGCATCCCCTACCATGGGTGCCCCAGCGATACCCGCTGCATGGCATGAAAAGCAGAACTTGTTATAGACATCCTCGCCGATTGCCATCGTGTTTCCCGGTGCGGCAGCATCTCCCGTTTCCCCCGTGCATCCGGTTAACCACAACACCATCAGTGCGAACCCAAACCCTCTCATACAAATCATCCTCAAGGTCGATCGATTGGCTCGCGTTCGTCCGCGAGATGATAGGTGTCAGCATCCTGCCCGGCAGGAAAAGCGGCACGATAACGATCCAGGTATTCCTTGTCTAACTCGACCGTGAAAATTCCAGCCTGGTCATCAGCCTGAATCAGTACTTCTCCTTCGGGCGTATAGGCAGAAGTTCCACCCTGGTAACTCACCGAGTTGCCATCCTCGCCGAGAATGTTGACGCCTAGGGAATAGCTCAGGTTCTCGATCGCACGGGCGCGCAACAACGCACTCCAGGCTTCACGACGTGCCGCCGGCCAGTTCGCAACACAAAGCAATACATCATAGTCATCACGATTGCGGAACCACACTGGAAATCGCAAGTCGTAACAAACCATTGGACATATCCTCCAATCCCCAACGGTTAAAATAAGCCGCTCCCTTCCGGCGTTATAGTGATCATGCTCACCCGCCATGCGAAACAGATGTCGTTTGTTATAGACACCAAGCTCACCGCCCGGGGTTGCCCACAAAAATCGGTTGTAGTAGAAGCCATCCTCAACGATAACCAAACTTCCGCAGACTACTTTGTCCAGCGCTGCCGATGCGGCGCTGAGCCACTCGACCGTCGGACCGCTCATGGGCTCCGCGACGCTGTCGGAATTCATGGTGAACCCCGTGCTGAACATCTCCGGAAGCACGACCACGTCTGCCGACTCTGGCACCTCGCAAAACCAGCGATCGAACATCGTTCTGTTGGCTTCGGGATCGTGCCAGTGAGTTTGTGTCTGAATGAGGCTTAATGTCAGAGGCTGCATAAGATTTCTGCGCCGCGCTCCAAGGTCTCGTCATCTTTGCAAAAGCAAAAACGCAGGACCGTATGACCGGGGTCTTTCTCGTAGAAAACCGATATTGGAATGGATGCCACCTTAGCCTCCCGGGTAAGGCGTATAGCCAGATCGGTGTCGAGTTCGTTCGAATAGTGACCGTAGTCGAGCAATTGAAAATACGTACCGGCGCTTGGCACTGGCGAGAAAGCCGAATCAGCCAGCAGACCACAGAAAAAATCCCGCTTTGCCTGATAAAAGTCAGGTAGTTTCAGGTGATGCTCAGGGTGCGCTGAAAGAAAGTCCGCAAGCCCTAGTTGAACGGGCGTGTTCGACGTAAACGTGACGTACTGATGGATGCGCCGGAATTCTGTAGAGAGTTGCATCGGTGCTATGCAATACCCAATCTTCCAACCCGTCGTGTGGTACGTCTTGCCTAGTGAAGACACGACAAAGCTGCGCTCAAAAAGATCGGGGTAGAGGCACAAACTTTCGTGCGAACGATTGTCATACACCATGTGCTCATACACCTCATCGGCCAGCAGGTATATGTCGCGTCCCGCAACGACGCTCCGCAATGCGTCGATATCGTCCGCACTCCAGACAGCGCCCGTTGGGTTGTGCGGGGTATTGCTGATGATCAGGCGCGTACGTTCGTTGATGGTGTCGGCCACCAGATCCCAATCGATCACATACGCCGGGGGATGCATAGGTACGTGGCGTGTGATCCCGCCCTGCAAAGTGATAACCGGTTCGTAGCTGTCGTAGGCCGGATCGAAAACAATCACTTCATCACCAGGGTGAACAACGGCTGCTAT
>SMWK01000122.1 GCA_004356895.1 Gammaproteobacteria bacterium | reverse complement strand
TACAACTGGTCGCCTGTATCTGGGTAGCAAGACCAGCAACCATCGCAACAGTGCACGAAGCTCACGACAGCATTTGCCGGGCGGTCGGAGAATGGTGTTTCTCTCAAAAAGCGGTTGATTGAGTTAATATCACCGCAGTCGACCGATTTGGCAACTGATGTGTCGACCTGCTCAAGATTTCCTGCTGCGATATTCGGAGTTTCTCAATGGCTGGTGGTTTTGCAAAAGACGGGGCAGTACAGGATCAGATCGACGCGACCGTCGAGGATGCTGTCGAACACGTCCGTGACCAGTTGCCGTGTGGGATGAGCCTGAACGACTGCGAAGAATGTAACAAGGCGATTCCACCAGCCCGCCGCGAAGCTGTTCCAGGCGTGCGCCTGTGTATGGAGTGCCAAGCGCAACGCGATGCCAAGGCGAAGACTGTCAGCGGCTACAACCGCCGTGGGAATAAAGATAGTCAGTTGCGGTGACAATGTTCGCTCTCGTCTTCCAGCGACCCGACTCTGGCGACTTTGACCGGGGATCAAAATACATTCTTTGACCATATTGTTTGAGACTGCCCTCGTATTTGCTGAGGATTGCGATGCAAGCACAGCTACACGTCAGTAAACATTTCCGGATCGGCGAGGTAAGTCCGCTCATTTTTGGAGGTTTTCTCGAACATATGGGCCGCTCGGTTTATGAAGGCATCTACGACCCCGACAGTCCCCTTGCTGACAGTCGCGGTTTGCGAACGGATGTGCTGGCGGCGCTCAAAGAACTTGAGTTGACCACCGTTCGCTATCCTGGTGGTAACTTCACCTCTGGTTATCACTGGGAAGATGGTGTCGGACCACGAGAGAAAAGACCAACCGTGCGTGATCTCGCCTGGCACAGCCTTGAAACCAATCAATTTGGTACGGATGAGTTTATCGAGTTGTGTCGCGAACTGGAATGCGAGCCCATGTTGGCTGTAAATCTCGGCACTGGAACACCAGAGGAAGCCAGGAACTGGGTGGAGTACTGCAATTCACCCGTCGGTACGAAATATGCCGATATTCGCGCTGCGAACGGCCATGAAGAACCATTCGATGTTAAGTACTGGTGCCTGGGCAATGAGATGGACGGTCCCTGGCAGATCGGCCACGTACCGGCAGAACATTATGCGGTTCGTGCACAACAGGCCGCAAAGATGATGAAGGACACTGATCGCAGTATCCATACGGTCGCGTGTGGCTCGTCCAGCCCTGCGATGCCAACTTATCTCGAGTGGGACCGGACCGTTCTGGAACACGTTGGGGCGATGGCTGACTATGTCAGCCTGCACCGATATGTCGGCAACTCCCACGACGATACGCCGAATTTCCTTGCGGTGAGCAATTCAATCGACAAGCAGATCATGGCGGTTGATGCGTGTTGTCGGTATGTTGCTGAGAGACACAGGCTAGCAAAACGCCACTACCTCTGCTTTGACGAATGGAATGTGTGGTACAAGGCAAGAACGCCTGAACATATGAACGGCCGCGGCAAGTTCGCACCGCCCCTGGTGGAAGAAGTCTATAACCTGGAAGATGCGCTGGTAGTGGCCGGCTTCCTGATGAGCTTTATCCGTCACGCGGATGTGGTAAAGATTGCAAACCTGGCACAACTGGTGAACGTGATCGGTCCGATCCTGACGCGCAAAGATGCCATGTTGAAGCAGTCCACGTTTTATGCCTTTAAAATGATTTCGACCCGTAAAGGCGGCGTTAGTCTGCGAGCGAACACCACCAGCCCGACCTACTCGTCGCATACCCGTGGTGAAGCAAGTTATCTGGATCAGGCAGTGACACTGGATGGCGACAAGATAAACCTGTTTCTAACTAACCGATCAAGAGAACGCTTGGACATCAGTGTTTGGACCGACGTTGAGTTAACGGGGGTGATCTCCGCAGAAATTCTGACAGGTGATGATCCCAAAATGGTCAATGACTACGATTCGCCGGATGTTGTTGTCACTCAGCCATTCGATGGTGTAAGTGTCAACGGCACGAGTGCATCGTTTTCGTTACCACCGCTGGCGTTCTCAGCGATAACACTCAGCGTAGGCGATTAAGGATGAAACGACTGACATTGCAGCGCAAAGGCACGGCATGAAACTCACTACATCCGGTATTGCGGTCACGTTGCGTGTATAAGCTAGTCGCCAACCCGGTGGACCATTCACCCTGACCTGAACGCCAGAATCGAAGTAATATCAATCTCTTCACCATAAAGGGTGAAGTCCACTTCTTGTGTTTCTATTGCCAGTATCGACATCCGGTCTGCAAGCTCGTTACCTTCGACACCGACATGACCATTCACATGTAAAACTTGAATCTTATATTTCAACGATTGATATAGCGCAAACATCTCTTTGATAAGATCCAAATTTTTGATTTCACCGTTTTTCTTCCTCCAACCGTTCTTCTCCCAATTAACCGCCCACTGGGTAACGCACTGAATAGAATATTTTGAATCGCAAAAAATCGCGACAGACTTATCCTTACCGATTTCCTCCTTTGCCATGATCAATGCTTGGTTTAATGCATTTAGCTCGGCAGTATTATTAGTGCCTTGCGGGTTAAACAAACCGTACCAAAGCTCAGCAACAACATCATTGCGATACACGGCGACACCGGACCCCGCTTCACCGGGGTTTGGTTCGCAGCCACCGTCGGTGAATATTTTCGTCTCTATTCGCATCGCTGCGATTTCAGCAGCGGTGAATGTTTTTACCGTTTGAGCGTTAGACTTATTCTTGGCCGGTAACCTTTCCGGGGCACTATCCGTTTTAGGTCGACTAGTTGCGGTCGGCTGCTTACCCCGAAATGCCGCTTCAGCTTCTTCTCGGGTTGAAAATGACTTGAATTTCGCTGTGGGAAACCGATCAACCTGGTTCTGACAGGTGTTCCAATCTGTAAAAATTCCGGTTTCTCGTCCACGCCATACCACGTAAAATTTTTTAGCCATCTCTATTTATTGACCATTTCCCAGCTCACCATCTGCCACGTCCTCACCACCCAGGCGCAATTTACCGGTACCTCGATAGATACAATACACCGCCTGCGGCGTGTGGTGGTGCAGCTGTAGCACGCCCCCAGGAGGAATCTCGAGAATGCCGAGGCTGAACCCATGGCTTGGTGCGCGCTCGGCATCCACCAGAAGTTTCCAACGCACGGCGTCGTGAGTTACCTCCTTTAAGCTAACGCGATGATTTTTTCTGATGGCGACTAGCGACGCTTCTCAGTATTGTTTCGTGCGCTTGTCCTTTCGAGTAAGTTGAACAGGTATCGACTTAGGAGCTGATTTGCAATGAACTCAACCCACCAGCAGGTCGCAGTTGTGATTGGGGCGACGTCAAAGTGGCAGGCAGATGGCCGCAACACTAAACTTGCCCACGGTAAGGTGCTCGACGACGGCGATCTGCCGGTGGGAGTGCGCTGGGGAGTGGGCGGTGCTGTGTCGCAGAAGTTTGCACAGGAAGGTTTTTTTGTCGTACTGACGACCCGCAACGCCGCTAACGCGGCAACCCTCGCAAGTGCAATCCAGGAACAAGGCGGAGATTGCATGATCGTCGAGTTGGACCTGGTGTCGGAGACTTCGATTGCAAAGGCCTTCGCCACCATCCGAAGCGAGGTTGGTGACCCGGATGTACTGGTTTACAACGCTGGCTATCTTGAGGGGCGCGATCTGCCGCCTGAGAAGGAATTACTTGAACACGTTCCACTCGAAATATTCGAAACTGCGCAGCATATCTCCAGCCGCGGGCCTTTCCTGGTTGCAAAAGAAGTGCTACCCGCAATGCGCGAGAAGGGCGCAGGTTCGTTTCTGATCACTAACAATTCGGCTTCGCTGCGTGGGCGCAAGAGGATGACTGGACAGTCGTTGTACTATCCGAGGGTCATGATGCGCACCCTGGCACAGGTGCTCACGGAGGAATATTCCGAGCATGGTGTCCACGTAGCCAACATTGTGATCGACGGCCTTATCGACTCTCCCGGGACGCGAGCTCTCCCCTTCGCACAGAAGAGGCCGGAGGTGGTGATGAATCCCGTCAAGATCGCTGAAGCGTTCTTTTATCTCCACACGCAGGACAAGTCCTGTTGGACACACGAGCTGCAATTGACTCCGTTCCCAACCAAACCGAGCCACTAACGCTTGTAACTGAGGTACTCTGAGGTAATCTGGAATGAAGTATTCAAACCGCATGGTTGAAAATCATGACCACTGAATCTGCCCGAATCCGCGCCAAGCTCAGCCATCCCCTGATCGATGGTGATTCCCACATTATCGAATATACCCCGGTCCTGATGGAGCATTTCAAAGCGGCCGGCGGTGAACAGGCGGTCGCCGATTTTGGCGGTCACATGCGCGGTGGTCGCAGCGCCGGCTGGTATCAGATGACGGACAGCGAACGACGCTACCACCGCACCATGCGTGGGCCGTGGTGGGCGCTACCGACAAAAAATACATATGACCGTTGCACCGCGATGTTGCCGAAGCTTTATCACCAGCGCATGGATGATTTTGGACTGGACTACGCGGTGTTATATCCAACGATCGCACTGGGTTTTCACAGTTTCCCGAACGACGAATTTCGCCAGCTCGCGTGTTACGCCTACAACGAGTACGCAGCGGCGTCTTATGCGGAATACGGCGATCGGATGACGCCTGCTGCCGTCGTCCCACTCACCACCCCGGAGGAAGGAATCAAAGAGCTCGAACACGCCAAATCTCTCGGGCTCAAGGTCGCCATGATTCCATCTTTCGTTCGGCGTCCCGTACCACGCATTGCCGAAGAACATCCTGAACTCGCGAAACAGATCACCTGGCTCGACAGTTACGCCATCGACAGCGAGCACGACTACGATCCGTTCTGGGCCAAGTGCGTGGAGCTTGGCTTCGCCGTCGCCGCCCACTCCGGCGGCATGGGCTTCGACGACCGCCGTTCCATGTCCACCTATATGTATAACCACATGGGCCACTTCGCCGCCGCCGGGGAAGTGCTGGCCAAGAGCCTGCTGATGGGCGGCGTCACGTACCGCTTTCCCGAACTGCGTGTGGCGCTCCTGGAAGGTGGCGTTGTTAACGGCTCCCGGTTGTACACCGACATCTACAGCCGGTGGAAGAAACGCAACGTCGAAGCTTTGGAGAACTTGAACCCCGCTAACATTGACGGTGAAAAAGCGCGCGAGCTGTTTCTTCAGTACGGCGACGACGCAACCCTTGGAACCATCGACCAGCTCGAACACGCGCTGGGCATCGGTCGCGGCGACGTGCCAATGGATGTGAGAGATGACTTCGCCAAGATGGTCATCACACGCCCGGAGGACATCAGGGACCGCTTCATCCCGAATTTCTACTTCGGATGCGAGTCCGACGACCCGTTGGCATTCGTCGCCTTCAACCGCAAGGCGAACCCGTTCGCTGAGCAGGTGCGCGCGATCATGAGTTTCGATCTCGGTCACTGGGACGTCACCAATATGGATCACGCGGCAGCGGAGGCTTACGAGCAACTGGAGGACGGGTTGATCGACGAAGCCGATTTCAGAAACTTCGCATTTCGCTATTCGGTGCAGCTATACGCGGGACCCAATCCCGGCTTCTTCGATGGCACTCGCATTGAAGCCGAGGCGCGAGCGGAGTTGGCGCAGGCATGATGAGCCAATACGGCGGCCGTCCTGAAGGTCGCCGTTTGGCTTTGTAGCACGTGGATCGCGAGCAAGGCCGTATTCTCTCCACGAGAGAGCGCATCTTCTATAGCGTTTTCAACGGCGCGGATCTCTTAATAAAAAATCTGATCGGGAAATACCTGTTTTTCTTCTATACCACCACACTTGGTGTCAACCCGTTGTGGATCGCGATAGGTCAACCGCTGGTCAAAATTCTGGATGTAGCCACGGATCCACTGGTGGGAGAGTGGTCCGACCGTACGCGATCAAAGATGGGCCGTCGCCGCCCCTGGATTCTGTGGGGATCCATCGCACTTGGCATCGTCTTTCCCATGACCTGGATGCCACAGTTTGTGATGTTCTGGGATCCCGCACCGACGGTAGTTTCCATTTTCGTTTACTTTCTTGTTTTTAAGTTTCTCTACTATGTCTCCCACACGCTTGCCGTCGTGCCGTACTACGCACTCGGCGCCGAACTCTCAACCGATTATCAGGAGCGCACACGGATTGTTGCCTGGCGTCATATGATCGGTGTACCGGTTGTTATCCTTGCAACCCTGCCCTACATGCTCGCAACCAATCGCGACCTGTTTCCGGATGAACAGACCGGGATAGCCGTGGTGATGGTCGTGGTGGGTATCATCATCATTTCTACCGGGATGGTTACCGCGCTCGGCACAAGAGAGCGCGAGCGCTCGGATCGAATTCCGCCCATCCCCATCATGCGGGCCATAAAGATCACCCTCAGCAACCGGCCATTCATTTTTCTGGTGCTCACCGTGCTGATTTACGGCATCGGGCAGTACTTTTCGGTGAGTTTTGCGGCCTACCTGATCACTTACGTAATCTACGATGGCGATAAAGAGGCTTTTGCTACGCTGCTGTTTCAAGCCACCGTACTCGGCGTGATTGCGAGTATGGGCCTCAATTTACTGATCCGCCGTCTCGGCCAACGCATCGAGAAGGTCAGGCTGATGAAAATCTGCATGGCTCTGAGCCTGCTGGTGCCGGTGGCGGCGCTGTTCAGTTTTGATCCCGAACAACCCTACCTCTACTTTGTATTTCATGCCCTTGCGCTGCCAATAGGCAACACGATGATAGAGATCCTGCCGCTTTCCATCGTGGCCGACGTGTGTGATATCGATGAAGTCAGAAGCGGACGCCGGCGCGAGGGTGCATTTGTGGGCGTGTATAACGCTGCGTTCAAATCCGGTTATCTATTGGCCCCGTCGTT